>NZ_JBFAIA010000034.1:0-57297 GCF_040654455.1 Nonomuraea sp. NPDC050691 | reverse complement strand
GCCGCGACGACGTCGCCGCCGCCCGGCCGCCGCTGCGCCGGACCACGCTGGAGGCGCTGGTCGTGGTGCTCGCGCTGGCCGGGGCGTACCTGCTGCGCTCCCGCAGCCTCGCGGGCGCGGCCGGCGACGACCCGTTCCTGCTGGTCGTGCCGGTGGCGCTGACCGTGGCCGCCGCGCTGATCACGATCCGCTGCTACCCGTACCCCCTCCGCCTCCTCGTACGGCTGGCCTCGCGCGGCCGGGCGGCCGTGCCGTACCTCGGCCTGACCCGGGCGGCCAGGGCGCGGCCGGCCAGCGTGCTGCCGGTGCTCATCCTGCTGCCGGCGCTGGCCGTGTCGGTGTTCGCCTCGGTGATCTCCAGTGGTGTGGAGAAGGCGCAGCGGCAGGCCGCCTGGCAGGCCGTCGGCGCGCCGATCAAGGTGACGTCCCGGGTCGAGCTGCCCGCCGGCGCGGTGGAACGGGTCAGGGCGGTGCCCGGCGTGGAGCTGGTGGTGCCCGCGCAGACCGGGCAGGTGCAGCTCGGCTACACCGGCGAGCGGGCCGAGGCCGTCGCCGTGGACGTGGCGGCCTGGCGGCGGGTGCTGGAGGACTCGCCGGTCGGCCTGCCCGCGCCGCCCGCGTCCGCCTCGGGGCTGCCCGTGCTGGTGTCGCCGGAGCTGCGCGGGCGCGGCACGATGGACATCGGCTGGCACGCCCGCACGAAGGTCACCGAGGCCGGCGTGGTCACGGCCGTGCCCGGGTTCTTCACGCGGGGCAAGTTCCTGGTGGCGCCGCCGCGGGTGAACGCGCGGCCGTCCGTGAACACGCTGCTCGTCAAGGGCGACGCCGACCCGGCGGCGGTGGCCCGGGCCGTCGGGCAGCCGCTCGCGGTCGTGACCTCCCAGGCCGACGAGCTGGCCGCGATCCGGAACGCCCCGCTCACCGGCACCGTGCGGGCCGTCCTGTGGATCACTACCCTGGCCCTGGCCGCGTACGCGCTGGTCGCCGTGGTCGTCATGCTGGTGATCGGGGCGGCGGACCGGACGCGGGCGCTGGCCTTCCTGCGTCCGCTCGGGCTGTCGGAGCGGCAGGCGCGCGGGCTGACCACCCTGGAGATCCTGCCGCTGGTGCTCGTCACCGCCCTGGCCGGCCTCGGGCTGGGGCTCGCCCTCCCGGCGGCACTCGGGCCCGGCATCGACCTGTCGTCGTACGCGGGCGGGGTGGCCGTCCAGGGGTACGCCCCGGACCTGGCCGTACCGCTGCTGCTGGCGGCGGGGCTCGCGGCGGCCGCCGGGCTCGGCGCGTACCTCCAGGCGGCGACGGGGCGCGGGCGCGGCTCCGGGGCGGCGCTCCTCCGAACGGGCGACCTCACATGACCCGCCACGCCCCCTTCACGAGCAGGCTCCACATGACCGACCCCGCCCCTTGGCGAGCAGGCTCCATACGACCGACCCCGCCCCCTTCGCGAGCAGGTGATCCCGCCATGAATCCCACCTTGTCCGAGCTGGAGGCCCGGGCCGGTGCGCCCAGGGCCTCCTTCGGCGGCGACGCCCACATCGTGTGCGACAACCTCGTCCGCATCTACAAGACCGAGGGCGTCGAGGTGGTCGCCCTCCAGGGCCTGGACCTGCTCATCGACGAGGGCGAGCTGGTCGCCGTCGTCGGCGCGTCCGGCTCCGGCAAGTCCACCCTGCTCAACGTGCTGTCCGGCCTGGACGTGCCCACCGCGGGCGTGGCCAGGGTGGCGGGCATGGACCTGCTGTCGATGACGGCCAAGGACCGGCTGCGGTACCGGCGGGAGGTGGTCGGGTTCATCTGGCAGCAGACGGCGCGCAACCTCCTCCCGTACCTGACCGCGCGCGAGAACACCGAGCTGCCGGTACGGCTGGCCGGCCGCCGCGGGCAGGGCCGGGCGATGGAGCTGCTCGAGCTGCTCGGGGTCGCCGACCGGGCCGGGCGCAGACCCGGCGAGCTGTCCGGCGGCGAGCAGCAGCGCGTGGCCATCGCCGTCGCGCTGGCCAACTCCCCGCAGCTCATCCTGGCCGACGAGCCCACCGGCGAGCTGGACAGCGACACCTCCGAGGAGGTGTTCGACGCCCTGCGCACGGCCAACAGGGAGCTGGGCGTGACCGTGGTGATCGTGACCCACGACCCGCTCGTGTCGGAGCAGGTGGACCGGACGATCGGCATCCGCGACGGCCGTACCAGCAGCGAGACGCTGCGCCGGGAGGGCGCGGAGGGGCAGGTCGTCGCCGAGGAGTACGCCGTGCTCGACCGGGTCGGGCGGCTGCAGCTCCCGCGCGACTTCATGAACGCCCTGAACATGGAGCGACGGGTACGCCTGGAGCTCGAATCCGACCATATCGGCGTATGGCCCGCCAGAGAGGAGCCCTCGGGTGAGCAGTGAGCCCTTGGTCGTGGTCGAGGGGCTGCGCAAGGTCTACCGGACCGGGCCCAAGGAGGTCGTGGCCCTGCGGGAGGTGACGTTCGAGGCGTTCCCCGGCGAGCTGATCGCGATCCGCGGGCGCTCCGGGTCGGGCAAGACCACGCTGCTCAACCAGATCGGGGGCCTCGACCGGCCCGACGCCGGCCGGGTGGTCGTCGCCGGGCAGGAGGTCACGGCCATGGCCGAGGACGACCTGGTGGGGCTGCGCCGGGAGGTGGTCGGGTTCGTGTTCCAGTCGTTCGGGCTGGTGCCGGTGCTGTCCGCGGCGGAGAACGTCGGCGTGCCGATGCGGCTGAACCGCGCGCCGGCCGCCGAGCGGGAGGAGCGGGTGCGGATGCTGCTCGCCCTCGTGGGGCTGGACAAGCACGGCAACCAGCGGCCGTACGAGCTGTCGGGCGGGCAGCGGCAGCGCGTGGCCATCGCCCGGGCCCTCGCCAACCGGCCGCGGCTGCTGGTGGCCGACGAGCCCACCGCGCAGCTCGACTCGCAGACCGGGCGGCAGATCATGGAGCTGCTGCGGGCGCTGGTGCGCGGCGAGGGCGTGACGGCCCTGGTCGCCACCCACGACCCGGGCCTCATCACGCTCGCGGACCGGGTGCTGGAGATCGCCGACGGGGTTCTGCGGGAAGTGGTGCCGCAGGAGTCCTGACGATCGCCGCCAGGTTCGCCGCGGCGACCAGCGCCCCGGCCGCGAGCAGCAGCCCGGCCGCGCCGGTCAGCCCGGCCAGCGGCACGGCCACGGCCAGCCCGAACGGCCGTGCCGCGAACGAGATGAGCTGGTCCAGCGACCGTACCCGGCCGAGCGCGCCCTCCGGGATCTCCTGCGCCACGACGGTCTCCCACAGCGGGCTCAGCACGCCGAGGCCGCACATGGCCGCGAAGTAGGCGCCCGCCACGGCCCAGGCGGGCAGCGGGACGGCCAGGGCCGCCAGCGGCAGGGCGTACAGGGCGGCGGCGACCTGCACCACGACGATCGGCCGGCGGATCGGCAGGCGCGGCGCCAGCAGCACCCCCAGGACCAGCCCGGCCGTGCCGGCCTGCGCGACCAGGACCCACGCGCCCTCGCCGCCGAGCCTGCCGACGGCGGTCAGGGGACCGAGGGTGAGGAAGAGGCCGGCGGTGAAGTGCCAGACGCCGTGGCCGAGGACGCTGCGCAGGAACCAGGGCCGTACCCTGACCTCCCGCCACCCCTCGGCCAGCTCCCGCCCGAACCGCTTCGCCTCGTTCCGGGACTCCGTGGAGGCCGCCGGTGTGCGTATCCCTCCCAGGGTGAGGGCCGAGCCGGCGAACAGCAGGCCCGTCAGCGCGGCGGCCCAGCCCGGGCCCACGGCCATCGCCATGCCTCCGGCCAGCGCGGGGGCGGCCACGCCCGACACGCTCGTCACGACGCCGATGCGGGCGTTCACGCGCAGCCGGTCGGACGCGGGCACCACGGCCGCCACCAGGCGTGGCACGGCCGGCAGGCCGAACGCGATGGCCACACCGGACACCGCCGACAGCACGGCGAGCACGGCCAGGCGCCCGGACCCGGCGATCAGTTCGGCGCCGATCGCGACCTGGGCCAGGCAGCGTACGAGATCGGCCAGCAGGATCACCCGCTCGGGACGCAGCCGATCGGCCAGCACCCCGCCGACGGGGAGGAACACGAGCAGCGGGACCAGCTCGCACGCGAGCACCACCCCCAGACCGCCGGAACCCTGTCCCGGGATGCGGAGGACGGCGAGGGTGAGGGTCGTGGGGATCAGTGCGGTGGCCAGGGCGGACAGCCCACGACCCCACAGCAGGCGACGTGTCATGAGCCGGGAGCATATTTCGCCAGCAAACCTTTCGTCAACGAATTACTTGTGGTCGCCTCATCCTTCGCTGCCGAATGATTCGTGGGACGTATGATCAGGGTCGTGGAGGACTCGGTCGATCGACACTTGGCGCGCTGGCGCGGCAAGGCGCCCTACGACGAGCGGGTGGAGGGCGTCGTCACGCGGATGCAGTTCCTGGTCAAGCACCTCTTGCACACCAAGGAGGCGGCGCTGGCCCAGGTGGGGATGCAGGACTTCGAGTTCGAGACGCTGCACCGGCTGGCGGCGGCCGGAGGCTCCGCCACGCCGTCGGAGCTCGCGGCGGAACTCCTGCTGTCACCGGCGGGAATGACCGGCCGCCTCGACACGCTGGAGCGCTCCGGCCTGGTACGCCGCGTCCGCGGGGCGGGTGACCGCCGCCGGGTGGACGTGGAGCTGACCCCCAAGGGGCACGAGCTGTGGACGGAGGCGATGGCCATCCGGGGGCGCGTGGAGTCGGAGTTGGTGTCGATCCTGGACCCGAGCGAGCAGCAGACCCTGGACGCCCTCCTCAAACGCCTCCTCCACCAGGCCGAATCCCACCGCTGACCCGCCCGGCCGTGCCGTGCCTCACCGGCCACGGCTCGCGTGTGGTGGCCCGACCCACCCTGCTCGCGCTCAGGGACGAGCGCTCCCCGGGGAGAGATCAGCGCCGTCGGGTCCCCGAGGAAGGTCAGGCCCTGTCATCCTCTGTGAAGAGACGGGCACCGTCACTGCCCACCAGCACGTCCGCACGCGTCGATCACCGACCGCTGCCCGAACTCACAACACCGGGAACACTACGCGAACGGGCCGTGAGTTCCTGGCGCCTTGTCACACTCGTGGGATCCTGGGGACCCAGTGTCACACCCGAGCGAGGGCCTTAGCCACCCAGCGCACGCCCCAAGGACCCGAACCACCGCCCCAAGCCACGCCCTGAGAGCCCCGGCGACCCAGCGGACGCCCCACAGGACCCGAGCGACCGCGCGGAGCCACGCCCCCAGGAGGCCCTAGCCCCCCAGCGCACGCCCACGGGACCCTAGCGACCCTGCGCAGGGCCACGCCTGCAAGGACCCCAGCGAGAACGAGTCCACGCCCTGTGAGTGTCCTAGCGACCTGTGCGGCTGGCCACGATGACCTGGACCGCGTGCTCCAGCGCGTACGCCGGGTCGGCGCCGCCGCCTTTGACCTGTTCGTCGGCGTCGGCCACCGCCTGGATCGCCCGCGACAACCCCTGCGGACCCCAGCCGTTGACCTGCCGTCTGACGCGATCGATCTTCCAGGGCGGCATGCCCAGGTGGCTCGCCAGCTGGCCACCCCGGAGGTTGCGAGGAGCCCCGGCGACCTTGGCGATCGACCTCAGCCCACCCGCCAGCGCGCTGACCAGCAGCACGGGAGCGACCCCGGTGCCGAGCGCCCAGCGCAACTGCTCCAGGGCCTCGGCCAGCCGCCCCTCCACCGCCGCGTCCGCCACGTTGAACCCCGTGACCTCGGCCCGCCCCTTGTGGTAACGGGCCACGGCGGCGACGCTGACCGTCTTCTCCTCGGTGTCGAAGCTGAGCTGGCTGCACGCGGCGGCCAGCTCGCGAAGATCGTTGCCCACGGCGTCGAGCAATGCCTGCGCGGCGTCGGGGGCGATCGAGCGGCCGGCCCGCTTGAACTCGTTCTTGATGAAGTCGAGCCGCTCCCCCGCCTTGGTCGGCTTGGTCACGGTGACGACGTGCGCCTTGGCCTTCTTGAGCCCGTCGACGAGCGCCTTGCCCTTCGCGCCGCCGGGGTGCGCCAGAACGAGCACGGTGTCGCCCGACGGATGGGAGGCGTAGGTCACGACCTCGGCGGCGACCTCCTTCGCCAGGTCCTGCGCGGACCTGATCACCACCACGGACCGGTCGCCGAACAGCGACGGCGAGGTGAGCTGGACCAGTTCCCCGGTCGCCACTTTGGACCCCACGAGGTCATGCACCTCGGCTCCCGGGTCTGTGGCCCGCGCCGCCGCCACGACGGCGCCGACGGCCCGCTCGGCCAGCAACTCCTCGTCGCCGACGACCAGGGTCACCAGTGCTGGATCGCTTCCCGCCATGTCGAGCAGCATCCCACGCTCCACCGACAACCTGGTACTCGCAACCAGGCACTCGCCGACGCCGACACCACTGGGCGGGCGCGGCGCCGCGAATCGCCCTGGCTGTGTCGCGGTTCACCGTCGTCCAAGCGGTGCCGCCGGGTCATCATCACCCCGGTCCCCCAGAGACACCCTTTCCCGTAGCACCCAAGACACCATCGCCCTGATGGGCGCCCCGGGAGTATGCACGAACCCGGGACGGCCTACCCGAAGGAGACGTCCACCCTTCCCGATGGGGAGTAGCTGGCTCCCCCACAGCGGACGAGCTGTTCGCCGAGCCGGCCGAACTCTCGATCGGGGCACCATTGCGTTCTGCTCCGTGAGCCAGGCCATCGCCTGAGAACCCAGTCGGTCATCAGCCCGATGCGAGTGCCTTGGAGATCCTCGCCGATCCCCGGACTTCGTCATTGACTGTGCGAGTCCCGGAACGGGCACGTGTGATCCCCCCGAACGCGTTCTTGACTCCATGTCACGGCCGTCGAGGCACGAGCGATCCACGACTCGCCGTCCCCAGGCTTGAGCTCCCCTTCTCAGGGCAGGGAGCCGGCCACCTCGCACCGGCTAGGGTCACGGAGGTCGAGCAGCCTCTTGCCCGCTACGGTCACGGAGGTCGAGCCGCCTCTTGGCCGCTACGGTCACGGAGGTCGAGCCGCCTCTTGGCGGCCCCTGGACATGATGGCCAGGCGTCCCTCCCGTTCCACCACCGCGAGATCTCCCGAGTGGTCCGTGCGGTACACGCGGGCGCCGAGGCGCTGCAGGAGAGACAGCGTGGGTTGCGCCGGATGGCCGTAGTCGTTGTCCGCCCCCACGCTGATCAGGGCGGCGCGGGCGCCCACGGCGGTGAAGAAGGCGGGGTCCTGTCTGGGAGAGCCGTGGTGCGGGACCTTGAGGATGTCGGCTGGGGGAAGCAGGCCGCCGCGCAGCAGGTCGTCCTGGGCCTCGGTCTCGATGTCGCCGCTCAGCAGCGCCGAGCCTGCCCGCCAGCGGACGTGGACGACGACACTGGAGTTGTTGGCCGCACTGCCCTCGCCCTGGCCGGCGGACGCGGAGCGGGTGGGTTCGGGGGCCAGGACGGTCAGCTCGGACGGGCCCAGCCGCCAATGGGTGCCCGGCGGCGCCGTCCATTGCGGGATGCGGCGCCGGGCCAGGTCCGCCGACAGCCGGGACGCCTGCTGGGCGAGACTGCGCTGCGGGCTGACGACGACGGCCCCCACCCGCCTGCCTCTCAGGACGCCGGACAGCCCGTCGATGTGGTCGGCGTGCGGGTGGGTGAGGATGACCAGCGGGACGTCGGTCACGCCCAGCCGTCGCAGGCAGCGGTCCATGGTGACGGGGTCGGGGCCGGTGTCGACCACGACGCCCCGTCCCGGGCCCGCCGCGAGGACCAGGCCGTCGCCCTGGCCGACGTCGCACACCACCATCAGCCATGCCTTCGGCGGCCACGGAGCGACGATCGGTCGTACGATCAGCAGCACGACCAGCGCGCCCGCCGCTATCGCCAGCGCCGCGCCCCTCCAGGCGCGGCTCCTGAGCAACAGCGTCACGGCGACGGCCGCCAGGGCGAGCAGGCCGAGACCCGTGACGCCACCGGGCCAGGGCAGGGTCGCGAGCGGGAGCCCCACGGCCCAGCGGGCCACCATGATGATCCAGCCCACCGCGTAGCCGGCAGGGACGACGATCAGCTGTGCCGCCGCCGGCCAGAACGGCGCCACCAGCGCGGCGGCGAACCCGAGCAGTGTCGCGGGCGCCACCGCCGGGCCGGCGAGCAGGTTGGCCGGGATCGCGGCCAGGGACACCTGACCGCCCATGAGCACGAGCACCGGTGTCACGGCGACCTGCGCGGCGGCGGGCACGGCGACGGCCTCGGCCGCCCACCCGGGCAATCTCGTCCTCAGGGTCAGCCGGTCGCGCCAGCGGGGCCCCAGGAGGAGGATACCGGCCGTCGCGCAGACGGAGAGGGCGAAGCCGTACGAGACCGCCAGGTCGGGTGAGAAGAGGATCAGCAGGAGCACCGTCGCTGAGAGAGCGGCGATGCCGTCCCTGGGGCGGCCGGTGCCGAGGGCGATGGCGGCGACCAGTCCCATGAGGAGGGCTCGCAGCACGCTCGGCGAGGGTCTGGCGACCACGGCGAAACCGATCATCGCCACGGCGGCGAAACCTGCTCTGAGGGTGAGCGGTAGTCCGGCGAGGCGGGAGAGGGCAAGCGCCGCGCCCGCCACGATGGACAGGTTGGTGCCGCTCACGGCATTGAGGTGGTTGAGGCCGGAGTCCTTGAGGTCCGCACTGACTTGGGGGTCCATGCGTGAGATGTCGCCCACGACGAGGCCCGGCAGGAGGCCGCGCTGGTCGGCGGGGAGGACGTCGGCCGCTGTGCGCAGGCCCTCTCTCAGGGTGCCCGCCACGGCTTGGACGCGGCTCGGGGGCGTGAGGACGCTGGGGGTTCCACGGACGAGCAGGACGGCGGCGGTCAGCTCGCCCGGCGTGGGGGCGGCTAGGCGCGCGGTCACCTCGACGCGCTGGCTGGGGAGGAGGGGACGCCATGCGGGGCCGTGAGCGAGGACGAGGACGGGGAGGCTCACGGCTTCGCGGCGGCGGGGTGTCCGGTAGACATCGAGTGTGGCGTGGACGACGACCTGCTCCTGGTGGAACCGGCCGAGCTTGATCTTGGGGTCGTCGGTGAGGGTGATCTCGGCGTTGATCGTCGCGCCTTGGCGGGCGAGCACGGCGACGGGGCCGGTGGTGACGGCGTGAACGCGCACGGCCACGGACATGGAGGCGGCGGCCATGCAGGCCAGGGTGGCGATGATCAGATTGCGCCAAGGCCGTGGGCGGTATGCATGGCTCTGGTGGCACTCCCTCCCGTGACAGTTGCCTTCGTGAACGTCTCCGTGACTCCGTTCACAAAGGTCTCCTTGGTGACTTCCTTCATAAACGTCTTCTTGGTGAGGGTGCTGGCCGCCGCGGGGTCGATTGCCTACGTGGTGCTCGCCTGCATGGGGGTGGTGCACTCCTGGGCGGGAGTGGCCGTCCGCGCCGAGCTGGTCTGCTGGGTGAGGGTGACCGTCCGCACGGAGATGGCCTCCGTGGGAGTGCTCGTCTGTGTGGAGGTGGCCTTCATGGGAGCGGCCTGTGCGAAGGACGCCTCTGGAGTGCTCGTCTGTGTGGGGGGCGGCTCCCTGGGGGCGGCGGTGGCGGCGTGTGATTGATGCCGCGGCGAGGGCTCCCAGTGCGGCGAACGCTGACACGGTGAAACCGACAGCGGGAGAACTGTGAAGGAGTACCAGGGTTACGGCCCAGGTGGCCAGGGCGGGGCCCGTGAGGAGCCAGATGTGAGCGCCGGCGGCCGCTCGATCTGTTTCCGGGGCTGGTGTCGTGACTGGGCGTCGGCTGGGGACTCGATCGCGGGGCATGTCGAGGGCCGACCTGGGGGCGGAGTCGTGCGGCGCGTCGACGGCCGGCCCGGGGGCGGAGTCGTACGGCGCGTCGACGGCCGATGCGGAGGCGGAATCGCAGGGCGCATCGGAGGCTGACCTGGGGGTGGGGTGGCGGGGCATGTCAGATGCGGACCTTGTCCTTGATTTCCTCATACTTCTTGGCACCGATGCCTGGGACTTCCTGGAGCTGGGCCACGCTCGTGAAACCGCCGTGGGCGGTGCGGAACTCGGCGATGCGGGCCGCCAGGACTTCGCCTACGCCGGGGAGCTGCTCCAGCTGGTCGGGGGTGGCGGTGTTGAGGTCGAGGATCGTGGCGGCGGGGTCCGCGAGAGGTGGGGCGGGGGCGTTGCCGGAACCGGGGGCGCCCACGGTGATCTGTTCGCCGTCGACGAGGCGTCTGGCGAGGTTGACCGAGGCCGCCGCTGCGGGCTGACGCACTCCCCCGGCGGCCTTCACCGCGTCGGCCACGCGGGCGCCCATGGGGAGGGTGTACATGCCGGGCTTGCGTACCTTGCCGGTGATGTGGACGGTGACCTCTGCCGTGGGGGTCGGCGAGTGAGGCGGCGCTGGACGGGACACCTGCGGTGCGGGAGATGCGACGGGGAGCGGCTCCGGGGTTGGTTCTGAACGCCAGAGGAAGACGCCTGCGGCCAGTGCCGCCAGGACGGCCAGGAGAGGGAGTACGCGCAGGCCCGGGCGGCCGGGGTCAAGGGCTGGGGCCTTGGCGGAGACGGCTGCGCGGAACGCCTCGAAGGAGGGGGGCAGGCGCGGGGCCAGTGGTGGAGGGGGTGCCAGTGGGTCCGGTGTCGCCGTCGTCATCTCATCGCCCAGGGTCTCGGTGTCGGCGGCGTGAGGGATGAGGGCGTAGGTGCTCTGGGGGTGGCTGTTCGGGATGGCGATGTCGTGCGCGTGCGGGTACCGGTGCGGATGCGGGTGCGGGTCATGGGCGTGGGTGTCCAAGACATGCGGGACATGGGCGTGCGTGTCCCTGGCGTGGCCGTTGTCAGTGAGCGCGTCCCAGGAGGTAGCGGTCAGGGATCGCCGGTCTGTGGGGTTGGTGTCGCGGGGGTTGGCGATTCCCGGGTGGGCGACATGAGGGTGGGGGTGTGATCGGTCGGCGTTGAGAGGACGGCTGTCGTCAGGGACGGCGTTCGAGAAGTGGACGTCTCGATGGGCGTGGGTGCCGGCCTGTGCTTGGTGAACGTCGTGAACGCCGTGTACGTCGTGAACCTCGTGAGGGGCGGCGTCGCTCGGGGCGATGTCAACAGGATGAACGTCAGCGGAGTGGGCGGCCGGCTGGTCGGTGGCTGCCTGGTCGGTAGCTGCCTGGTCGGTGGCGCGCGTGTACGGGTGTCGGCGGCTGGGAGTGCGGATGGAGGGGGCGGTTGGGGTGGCGGGCTGGGGGTGGTCTTGCTGCGCGGCCTTGGCCTGGGGCTCGGCTTGTAGGGCCGGTGCGTGTGCCGGGAGCCGGCCTGAAGGGGGCTGCTGGAGGGCGGGGGTGGTGTTCGTGAGCGGGGAGGCGTTCAGCGCATCCGGAGTGCCCGGGAACGTGGACACGTTCTCCGCACCCGGAGTGCCCCGGAGCGGAGGTACGTTCTGCGCACCCCGGTTGTTGGGGGGCGCGGATGCGTTCTGCGCGCCTGGGGTGTTCTGGAGGGCGGCTATCGGGCGGGGGCGGCGGCGAGCAGGAATCGTGAGGGAGCGCAGCCGCGCCTCGGCCACGGTCCGCTCGTCGATCAGGTCCTGGGAACGCACGCCCCAGAACGTACGGCCGCACCCGACCGGCGATATCGGGCGAAGGGGGTTCTGGGGATGAGGGCTCGATCACCGCGCCCCGCTGTGGACAACCACCCCGGACACATCGCCCCAGGTACAACACTCCGGACACGTCGCCCCAGGTACACCACGTCGGATACACCGCCCCGGACAAACCGCGTAGACAGACCGCCCAGGGAGATCACCTCCAAAGAGGAGGAGCGCCTACGAGGGCTCGTCCGGGCACACCGTCAGGCCGAGCATGCCCGGCCCCACGTGCACCCCGATCACCGCCCCCACCTCCACGAGCCGTAAGTCGGTCACCCCGGGCAGCCGTTTCGGCAGGCGTTCCGCCAGGGCTCTGGCCCGGTCCCAGGCCGCCAGGTGCTGGACCGCCACCCGCGCCGAGCCGTGGCCGGCCGCCGCGACCGCCAGGTCCTCCAGGCGGGCGATGGCCCGCGCGGCCGTGCGGACCTTCTCCAGCAGCGTCACCCGCCCGTCCACGAAGTGCAGCAACGGCTTGATGGCGAGTGCCGAGCCGAACAGCGACGCCGCCGTGCCGACACGGCCGCCGCGGCGCAGGAACTCCAGTGTGTCGGCGTAGAAGAACGTCTCGGTGCGGGACGCGCATCCCAGCGCCGCCCGGACCACCTCCTCCAGCGCCTCCCCGCGGGCGGCGGCCTCGGCGGCGGCCAGGACCGGGAAGCCGAGTCCCAGGGCGATGGAGCCGCTGTCGATCACTTCCACCGGCAGCGGCGCCTCCTTGGCGGCGAGCCGGGCCGACTCCGCCGTTCCGGACAGCTCGCTCGACAGGTGGATCGACACCACCCCTGTGGCTCCCGCGGCGGCCAGGGCCGCGTAGCACGAGGCGAAGCGGGCGGGCGCGGGACGGGAGGTGGTGGCCGCGTGCAGGTCGCCGGTGAACGCGTCCTCGTCGCAGGAAACGCCGCCCGACAGCACCTGAACGGGGACGACCGAGACTCCCGGCGTCGGGGGCAGGTAGGCGGTGGAGTCGGTGACCACGGCGACCGAGAGCGGCATGGAGGGAGAGTAGCCAGTCACGGCCGGCTCAACCTTCAACGCCTACTGGACCGGGGTGCCGCCTCGCCACACCCGGCGCGGCTTGAGGCCGAAGGACCAGGCGAAGGCGCCTTCGTGGTCGGCGTCCCACTGGACGATGTCGGCCAGCCGGCCCGGGGCGAGGACGCCGCGGTCGGGCGCGCCGAGCACCGTGGCGCCGCCGAGCGTGGCCGCGCGCAGGGCGTCGTTGACGCTCATCCCGAACGCCGACACAGCCAGCGCGATGACCAGCGACATCGAGGTGATGCCGCAGTAGCCGGGGTTGTGGTCGCTGCCGAGCGCGATCTGCACGCCGTGCTTGATCATCTGGCGCACCGGCGGGAGCTTGCCCCGCTGGAGCGCCGTGGCCGGGCTGACCACGGCGGGCACGCCGTACCGGGACATGATCGCGATGTCCTCGTCGGACATGTGGTGGAGGCCGTCGGCGGAGGCGCAGCCCAGCTCGGCGGCGAGTTGCACGGCGCCCCGGCGGCTGAACAGGCCGGCGTGGATGCGCGGCAGCAGGCCGACGTTGCGGCCCGAGGCGAGCACCCAGCGGGACTCCTCGGTGGTGAAGTGGCCCTCGTCGCAGTAGACGTCGACGCTGTCGGCGCCCGCCGCCGCGGCGTCGGCGCACCAGGCGCCCACGGCCTCGACGTATTCGCGCTGGCGGCCGAAGTACTCGGGCGGCACGACGTGCCCGGCGAGGAACGTGACGTGCACCCGCGGCATCATCGGCTCCTTCTCCAGCTCGCGCAGGAGCCGCACGTCGGCGAGTTCGCCGTCGCGGGTGAGGTGGTAGCCGGTCTTGGCCTCGACGGTCGTGGTGCCGCTGAGCAGCCAGCCGCGCAGGCGCTCGCGCACGCCGTTGCACAGGGTCCACGGGTCGGTGCCGCGGGTCACGGTGACGGTGGAGCCCACGCCGCCGCCGGCGGCGGTGATGGCGGAGGAGGTGGAGCCGCTGGTGCGGATGGCCAGCTCGGCGTAGCGGTTGCCGGCGTAGACGGGATGCGTGTGCGCGTCGATGAGGCCGGGGGTGACCAGGGCGCCGCCGAGGTTCTCGACGTGGTCGACGTCGACGATGTCGTCGACGACACCGGGGACGCTCTGCGGGAGGTCGGGAGCCCGTCCGACCCACGCGATCCGGTCGTTGTGCACGAGAATGGCCGCGTTGCTGAGGACCTCGTTGCCGGTCCACAGGCGGCCGATGTTGGTCAGCAGCCGAACGGTCACCGCATCACCACCCCGCACGAGCACGTCACCCAGCGCACGGCACGCGCGGCGCCCACTGAGTCGGCTCCGGGAAGGGACGACATGGGGGAGTCTCCTGCTCTCATCCGCTTGGCTGTGCGGTGACCGTATCGCCGGACTCATGATCCGGCGATTTCAGTTCAGTTACGTTATTTCACAGGCTGGCTCGGTGTACAGGGTTATTCGGAAGAAAGCCCAATCATCCCAGTGGTCACCATGCCCCGATCGTTCCCTGAGACCCCCGCAGGCACCGTGATTCGCATCAGCCGTCATCTGAAACCCGCGACGTTAGTGTGGTAAGGCTCGGCATATCCTAGCAATCCGAGGGTTCCACGGCCACTGTCGCCTTTGGGCAGCTCTGCGAACTATTTCGACAGAGCTGCCCAACCATGCCATCAACGGATGGGATGCTAAGAGACGCGTTCGACAGGCTTGCCCACGCGCTCCAATTCCTGGAACAGGCTGCCCAGCACCCGCGCGTGGAGCACGGTGCCGTCCTCGACGTGGTCCACCGAGAGCACCTCGCCCTCCTTGTGGGCCCGCGAGATCAGGTCGCCCCGCTCGTACGGGACGAGCAGCGTGACCTCGTGGTCGAGCCGGGGCAGCCGCTGCTCGATGAGCTCCATCAGCTCGGGGATCCCGGCGCCGGTGCGCGCGGAGACCACGATGCTGTCGCGCTCGCGGCGGGCGATCCGGTCGAGCACCTCGGGCTCGGCGGCGTCGGCCTTGTTGATCACCACGATCTCGGGCAGTTCGGAGGCGCCCTCGATGTCGGCGATGACCTCGCGGACCGCCGCGAGCTGGCCCTCGGGGTCGGGGTGCGAGCCGTCGACCACGTGCAGGATCAGGTCGGCGTCGCCGACCTCCTCCAGCGTGGAGCGGAACGCCTCGACGAGCTGGTGCGGCAGGTGCCGCACGAAGCCGACCGTGTCGGCGATCGTGAACAGCCTGCCCTCCGGCGTGCGCGCCCGGCGCACGGTCGGGTCGAGCGTGGCGAACAGCGCGTCCTCCACCAGCACGCCCGCGCCGGTGACGCGGTTGAGCAGGGAGGACTTGCCGGCGTTGGTGTAGCCGGCGATCGCGACCGCCGGGACCTCGCGCTTGGCGCGCCGCTGACGCATGGTCTCGCGCGAGGTGGACATGCCGCTGATCTGGCGGCGCAGCTTGGCCATCCGCTCACGGATGCGGCGGCGGTCCAGCTCGATCTTCGTCTCACCGGGGCCGCGGCCGCCGATGCCGACGCCGCCCGCGGCGCGGCCGCCGACCTGACGCGACAGGTTGCCACCCCAGCCACGCAGGCGCGGCAGGAGGTACTGCAACTGGGCCAGCTCGACCTGGGCCTTGCCCTCGCGGCTCTTGGCGTGCTGGGCGAAGATGTCGAGGATCAGCGCGGTGCGGTCGATGACCTTCACCTTGACCGTGTCCTCGAGCTGGCGGAGCTGGCCGGGGGCCAGCTCGCCGTCGCAGATCACGGTGTCGGCGCCGGTCGACTCGACGATGTCGCGCAGTTCGAGCGCCTTGCCCGAGCCGATGTAGGTGGCGGGGTCGGGCCTCTGACGGCGCTGGATGAGGCCCTCCAGGACCTCGGATCCGGCCGTCTCGGCCAGGAGCTTCAGCTCCAGCAGGGAGTTCTCGGCGTCCTCCGCCGTGCCCGAGGTCCAGACGCCGACGAGGACGACCCGCTCGAGCCGCAGCTGCCGGTATTCGACCTCGGAGACATCCTGGAGCTCGGTGGAGAGGCCGGCCACGCGGCGCAGCGCCTGGCGTTCCTCTAGATCCATCTCGCCGGTCTCGAACGGTTCGAGCGCGGAGTATTCGTGCATTCGTGTCATCTCTAATAGGCAACGTCTGGACACCTTGGTGTCTTCCCCGATGGTGACACGACATCCGCGATGCGAGCACCTGGTTATCGGAGCAACAAGCGCGGTCCCCGTCTAGGCGGGGGACACCGTGATGTCGCCCGACCCGGCCTCCAACGTGAGCTTGTGCGGCGAGGCGTCGTCGTCCTTGACGGAGATGGCCTCGTCGCCCGAGCCGGTCTTGACGGTCACGGCGTACGAGCCGTCGGGGACGCGCAGCCCGATGTCGCCCGAGCCGGCGTCGACCTGCACGCTGTCGGGCGCCGTCACGTACTTGAGTTCGATGCCGCCGGAGCCCGCCTCGGCGATGGTGGACTTGGCGGCGAGTCCGGTGCCGTCCACGTCGCCCGAGCCGGTCGAGACCTCGGTCGCCCCGGTGAGCGACCGGAGCGTGATGTCGCCGGAACCGTTCTTCACCGTCACCGCGAGGCTCTTCGGCACCTCGACCTTGTAGTTGACGTGGCAGCTGCGCCAGCTCGACCGGCCGTCGTCGCAGGTGTAGGTGAGCATCAGCGTGTCGCCCTCGACCTTGTGCGTGGTCTTGGGCTTGCTCTCGCGCCACTGGAGGGTCTCGGTGACGCGCACGGCGGAGCCGTCGTACTCGGTGATCGCGACGTCGCCCGCCCCGCTCTTCACCTGGAGCCGGGCCACCTTGTCGGTGACCTGGTAGTCAACGGTGTCCTGGTTCGTCGGGCCGGCCAGGCTCTGGAGCCCGCAGCCCGTCAGCAGCGCCGCCGAGGCGAGCAGCCCGCCCGCGATCACGATCGTCTTCATGCCCCGAATCCTCCACCGTCACGGGCTTCCCGGCATCGGGGATGCCCCCTAAGCGGTCCCGGGGGTACCCCCACCTTTGACCCTGGCACGGGCATGAAGTAGCTTCACTTCCATAATCCAGAAGCGATTTTCCGCATAATGGAAAAGCAAAGGAGCGACATGGAGATCAACGGCCCGATCCTCGACCGGTTCGACGAGATCCTCACGCCGGAGGCGCTCGGCTTCGTGGCGGCGCTCCAGAGGGAGTTCGGCCCGCGCCGCCTGGAGCTGCTCGAGGCGCGGCAGGCCAAGCAGGAGGAGCTGGCGGCCGGCGGCACGCTCGACTTCCTGCCCGAGACGAGGACGGTCAGGGAGAGCGAGTGGAGCGTCGCCCCGCCCGCGCCCGGCCTGGAGGACCGCAGGGTCGAGATCACCGGCCCGGTCGACCGCAAGATGACCATCAACGCGCTCAACTCCGGCGCCAAGGTCTGGCTGGCCGACTTCGAGGACGCCAACTCCCCGCTCTGGGCCAACTGCGTCGGCGGCCAGCTCAACCTGCGCGACGCGCTCGACCGCACCATCGACTTCGAGTCCGGCGGCAAGACGTACGCGCTGCGGCCCGACGACGAGCTGGCGACGATCGTCGTGCGCCCGCGCGGCTGGCACCTGGACGAGAAGCACGCGAAGGTGGACGGGCGGCCCGTGTCGGCGTCGCTGTTCGACTTCGGCCTCTACTTCTTCCACTGCGCCCAGCGGCAGCTCGACAAGGGCAAGGGGCCGTACTTCTACCTGCCGAAGATGGAGTCGCACCTGGAGGCGCGGCTCTGGAACGACGTGTTCGTCCGCGCGCAGGAGCTGCTCGGCATCCCGCGGGGCACGATCCGGGCGACCGTGCTCATCGAGACGTACCCGGCCGCGTTCGAGATGGAGGAGATCCTGTACGAGCTGCGCGAGCACTCGGCGGGGCTTAACGCCGGCCGCTGGGACTACCTGTTCAGCGTCATCAAGAAGTTCCGCACCCGGGGCCGGGAGTTCCTGCTGCCCGAGCGCAACGCGGTCACCATGACGGCGCCGTTCATGCGCGCGTACACCGAGCTGCTGGTGCGCACCTGCCACAAGCGGGGCGCGCACGCGATCGGCGGCATGGCGGCGTTCATCCCGTCGCGGCGCGACCCCGAGGTCAACGCGGTGGCGCTGGAGAAGGTCCGCGCGGACAAGACCCGCGAGTCGGGCGACGGGTTCGACGGCTCGTGGGTGGCGCACCCCGACCTGGTGCCGGTCTGCCGCGAGGTGTTCGACGGGGTCCTCGGCGACCGGCCGAACCAGCTCGACCGCACGCGTGAGGACGTCAGCGTCTCGGCCGCCGACCTGCTGTCGGTGGCGAAGACGCCCGGCGAGATCACCGAGAAGGGGCTGCGGAGCAACGTGGACGTGGCACTGCGCTACCTGGCCGCCTGGATGGGCGGGCTGGGCGCGGTGGCCATCCACAACCTCATGGAGGACGCCGCCACCGCCGAGATCTCCCGCTCGCAGATCTGGCAGTGGATCCACAACGACATCACGCTGGCCGACACCGGCAAGCCGGTGACCAAGGAACTGGTCGAGCAGATCATCGCCGAGGAGCTGGAGGGGATCGCCGCCGAGCCGGGCCACGACGCCGAGCTGTACGCTCAGGCCACGGCGCTGTTCAAGGAGGTCGCCCTGGACGACGAGTTCGCCGAGTTCCTCACGCTTCCCGCGTACGCGCGCATGCCGTAGGAGGAGCCGTATGACCCCGAGCCCACCCCCCGCGATCGCTCCCCTGACGGCCGCCCTGCGCTCGGCGCTGCCCGGCGACTCGGTGATCACCGATCCCGTGCGGCTGCGCACGTACGAGTGCGACGGCCTGACCCACCACCGGGCCGTCCCGGGCGTGGTGGTGCTGCCGGACACCGCGGAGCAGGTGGCGCTGGTGGTGCGGCTGTGCAACGAGCACGGCGTGCCGTTCGTGGCCCGGGGCTCCGGAACCGGGCTGTCGGGCGGCGCGCTGCCGCGCGAGGACGGCGTGCTCATCGTCACCTCGAAGATGCGCCGCGTCCTGGAGATCGACCTGGCCGACCGCCGGGCCGTGGTGGAGCCGGGCGTCACGAACCTCGCCATCACCGAGGCCGTGCGCGAGCAGGGCCACTACTACGCCCCCGACCCGTCCAGCCAGCAGGTCTGCTCCATCGGCGGCAACGTGGCCGAGAACTCCGGCGGCGCCCACTGCCTCAAGTACGGCTTCACCGTGAACCACGTCGAGGCGTGCGAGGTGGTCACCCCCGACGGCGACCTGGTCCGGCTCGACCGCATGGACCCCGGCTACGACCTGCTCGGGGCGTTCGTCGGCTCCGAGGGCACGCTGGGCATCGCCACCAAGGTCACGGTACGGCTGAGCCGCGCGCCCGAGGCGGTGATGACCGTGCTGGCGGCGTTCCGCGGCATCGAGGAGGGCGGCCGGGCGGTGTCGGCGATCATCGGCGCGGGCATCGTGCCGGCGGCGATCGAGATGATGGACGCGCTGGCCATCGAGGCCGCAGAGGCGGCCGTGGCCTGCTCCTACCCGGAGGGCGCCGGCGCGGTGCTGATCGTGGAGCTCGACGGGCCCGCGGCCGAGGTGGAGGCGCAGTTCGCCCGGTTGCGCGAGCTGTGCTCGGGCGCGTTCGAGATGCGGGTGGCGGCCGATCCGGCCGAGCGGGCGGCCGTGTGGAAGGGCCGCAGGTCGGCGTTCGCGGCGGTGGGGCGCATCAGCCCGGCCTACATCGTGCAGGACGGCGTGGTGCCGCGCACCTCGCTGCCGCGGGTGCTGGCCGCCATCGACCGGCTGTCGGCCGAGCACGGCATCCGGGTGGCCAACGTCTTCCACGCCGGTGACGGCAACCTGCATCCGCTGGTGCTGTTCGACGACGCCGACCCGGGCGCGGGCGAGCGGGCCGAGGTGGTGTCGGGCGCGATCCTCGACCTGTGCGTGGAGCACGGCGGCTCGATCACCGGCGAGCACGGCGTGGGGGTGGACAAGGCCCGCTACATGCCGAAGATGTTCTCCGGCGACGACCTGGACACCATGCAGCTCGTCCGCTGCGCCTTCGACCCGAGGGGGCTGTCCAACCCGGGCAAGGTGTTCCCGACGCCGCGGCTGTGCGGCGAGGTGCCGGGCGTACGCAAGGGCGTCCATCCGCTGGTCGAGTCCGGGGAGGCGGAGCACTTCTGATGTCGCTCGAGCTGCTGGAGAACACCGGCGTGACACTCAGGGACGCCGTGGCCGACGACGCGGTGGCCGGGGTGGCGCCGCGCTGGGTGGCGCTGCCGGAGACGGTCGAGGAGGTCTCGGCCGTGCTGCGGGCCTGCGCCGACGGCGATCTCGCGCTCACGCCGGTGGGCGGCGGCACGAAACTGCACTGGGGCGCGCCGCCGCAGCGGTGCGACGTGCTGCTCGACCTGTGCTGCCTGAACCAGGTGCTGGAGCACGCGGCGGGCGACCTGGTGGTGCGCGTCCAGGCAGGGGTGACGATGGGCGCCCTCGCCGGCGCGCTCGCCGCCGAGGGGCAGGAGCTGGCGCTGGACGCGCCGCCCGAGGCCACCGTGGGCGGCACGCTCGCCACCGCCGCGTGCGGCCCGCGCGCCTTCCGTTACGGGGCGCCGCGCGACCTGCTCATCGGCGTCACGGTCGTGCTGGCCGACGGCACCGTGGCCCGCTCGGGCGGCAAGGTCGTCAAGAACGTCGCGGGCTACGACCTGGGCAAGCTGTTCACCGGCTCGTACGGCACGCTGGGCGTGATCGCCGAGGCCGCGTTCCGGCTGCACCCGCTGCCCCCGGACCGGCGCTGGCTGGTGGTGGAGGACGCCGGGCGGCCCCGCGAGCTGGCTGGGGTCCTGGCGGCCTCCCAGGCGGAGCCCAGCGCGGTCGAGCTCGACCGGCCCGCCCCCGGGGCCTCGGTGGCGATGGCCGCGCTGATCGAGGGCACGGCCGCCGCGCCGCGAGCCCTGGCCCTGCGCGACGCGGTGGGGGCCGGCGAGGTCTCGCCGGAGCCTCCCCCGTGGTGGGGCGCACCGGTGCAGTACGAGGAGGTGCTGGTGGAGGCCCGGTTCCTGCCCGGCGCGCTCGACGGGGTGCTGGAGGCCGCGGACGCCCATGGGATGCGGCTGCGCGGCTCGCCCGTCTCGGGCCGCCTGCGCCTGTCCCCCGCGGGCGAGGTCACCGAGGAGCGGCTGTCCGCCGCCGTGGCCGCGCTGCGGGAGCGGGCGCACGCCGTGGTCGTGCTGGCCGCGCCGTACGCGGGCGTGGACCGGTGGGGGCCCGTCGGCGCGCTGCCGCTGATGCGGCGGGTCAAGCAGCAGTTCGACCCCGGGCGCAGGATGTCGCCGGGACGGTTCGCGGGAGGGATCTGACATGGACCCGGAGCTGATCGACGACTGCGTCCACTGCGGGTTCTGCCTGCCCACCTGCCCCACGTACGTGCTGTGGGGCGAGGAGATGGACTCGCCGCGCGGCCGCATCCACCTGATGAAGCAGCACGTCGAGGGCACCCCGGTGACGCCCGAGATGGCCGGGCACTTCGACGCCTGCCTGGGCTGCATGGCCTGCGTCACCGCCTGCCCGTCCGGGGTGCGCTACGACCGGCTGATCGAGCAGACACGGGCCGAGGTGGAGCGCGTCCACGAGCGGGAGCCGCGTGAGCGGGCGGTGCGCGGGCTGGTCTTCGCCCTGTTCCCCTATCCGCGCCGGCTGCGGCTGTCCAGGCCGCTGACGGGCCTGACGCGACGCCTGGCGCCGTTCCTGGAGCGGGCGCACCCGAGCCTCGGCGCGATGGCCGCGCTCGCGCAGGCCGCCACGCTCGCCGCCTACTTCGGCACGGGCGGCTCGCCCTCCCGTACGGCCGAGGTCATGCACATCCACGTCAACACCGTCACGCAGCGGCTCGACCGCATCGGCAAGCTCCTCGGCGAGGGCTGGTCCGATCCGGAGCGGGCCCTGGAGATCCAGCTCGCGCTGCGCCTGCACCGCCTCGGCCACACATCGGAGCGGTAGACTGTGGGCTTCGCCCCCATATGAGTGACCCGCGTCACTCCCTAGCGTGACGGCATGGCCACTTCCATCAAGAAGGTCGTCGGCGCCAGCCTGATCGGCACCACCATCGAGTGGTACGACTTCTTCCTGTACGGCTCGGCAGCCGCCCTCGTGTTCAACAAGCTGTTCTTCCCCGAGGCCGATCCGCTGACCGGCACCCTGCTCGCGTTCCTCACCTACGCCGTCGGGTTCGTCGCCCGCCCCCTCGGCGGCCTGGTCTTCGGTCACTTCGGCGACCGGGTCGGCCGCAAGACCCTCCTGGTGGTCAGCCTGCTCATGATGGGCGCCGCCACGTTCCTCATCGGCTGCCTGCCCACGTACGCGGGCGTCGGCTCCGCCGCGCCGTTGCTGCTCACGACGCTGC
The DNA here is from genome assembly GCF_040654455.1 of Nonomuraea sp. NPDC050691. Taxonomy (NCBI): domain Bacteria; kingdom Bacillati; phylum Actinomycetota; class Actinomycetes; order Streptosporangiales; family Streptosporangiaceae; genus Nonomuraea; species Nonomuraea sp. NPDC050691. Next base: position 35,377 of record NZ_JBFAIA010000034.1, on the reverse strand, counting down.
GGCTGGTGCAGGGCTTCGCGCTCGGCGGCGAGTGGGGCGGCGCGGTCCTGATCGTCTCCGAGCACGGCGACGCGGAGCGGCGCGGCTTCTGGGCCTCCTGGCCGCAGGCGGGCGCGCCCGGCGGCAACCTGCTGGCGACCGGCGTGCTGGCGATCCTGGCCGCCACGCAGTCGGACGAGGCGTTCCTGAGCTGGGGCTGGCGGGTGCCGTTCCTGCTGTCGGGCGTGCTGGTGCTGATCGGGCTGTGGATCCGGCTGTCGATCACGGAGTCGCCGGTCTTCCAGCAGGCCGAGCCGGAGCCGACCGCGCCGATCGTCGGCGTGCTGCGCCACCACTGGCGTGACGTGCTCATCGCCATCGGCGCGCGGCTGGCGGAGAACATCTCGTTCTATCTGATCACGGTCTTCGTCATCACGTACGCCAAGACCACCGGCATCACGAACTCGACCGTGCTGAACGCCGTGCTGATCGGCTCGGCCATCCACTTCGTCACGATCCCGATGTGGGGGGCGCTGTCGGACCGTCTCGGCCGCCGCCCGATCTACCTGGCCGGCGCGGCCGGGATCGGGGTGTGGATCTTCGCGTTCTTCCCGCTCGTGGACACGGGCAACTTCCTGGCGATCACGCTGGCCGTCACGGTCGGCCTGCTCTTCCACGGCATGATGTACGGCCCGCAGGCGGCCTTCTTCTCCGAGCTGTTCGGCACGCGGATGAGGTACACGGGCGTGTCGATCGGCGCGCAGCTCTCGGCGATCGTGGCCGGGGCGCTGGCCCCGCTCATCGCGGTGGCCCTGCTCAAGGACTTCGGCAGCAGCCTGCCGATCTCCGTCTACCTCGGCGCGGCGGCCGTCCTCACCCTCGTCGCCGTCTTCGCCGCCCGCGAGACCCAGGGCCGCGACCTGGCCGAGAAGGTGCGCGCGTGAGCACCGTGCCGGAGGCGCGTGTGAGCACCGTGCCGGAGGCGCGTGTGAGCACCGTGCCGGAGGCGCGTGTGAGCACCGTGCCGGAGGCGCGTGTGAGCTCTGCCCCGGCGTTCGTCTCCACGCGGGTCACGACGCCGCGGCTCACCCAGCACGTCGTCACCGTCGAGGGCCGGACCGGCGCGCCGGTGCTGTTCGTGCACGGCAACGTCTCCTCCTCGGCGTTCTGGCGCGCGAGCATGGCGGCGCTGCCGGACGGCCTGCGCCCGCTCGCGGTGGACCTGCGCGGCTTCGGCGGGACGGACCCGGAGCCGATCGACGCCACGCGGGGCCTGCGGGACTTCTCCGACGACCTCCTGGAGCTGGTGGACGCGCTGGAGCTACCCGCCGTCCACCTCGTCGGCTGGAGCCTCGGCGGCGGGATCGTGCTGCAGATGCTGCGCGACCGGCCCGCCGCCGTGAGGTCCGTCACGCTGGTCAACCCGATCTCGCCGTACGGGTTCGGCGGCACCGAGGGGCCGGACGGCCGGCTGACCCACCCCGACGGCGCCGGGTCGGGCGCGGGCGCGGTCAACCCGGAGTTCGTGGCCCGGCTGAAGGGCGGCGACCTGTCGGACGAGGACCCGGCCTCGCCCCGTTCGGTGTTCCGCGCCGCGTACGTGGCGAGCCCCGTGGAGGACGAGGACCGCTACGTCGCCGCCATGCTCACCACCCGCGTCGGCGACGACCACTACCCGGGCGACGCCGCCACTTCGCCCGCCTGGCCCGGCGTCGCGCCCGGCCTGCGCGGCGTGCTCAACGCGGCGGCGCCCACCCGCTTCCGCCTGGACGACCTGCACGAGATCACCCCCAAGCCGCCCGTCCTGTGGATCCGCGGAGCCGACGACGTGATCGTCTCCGACACATCCCTGTTCGACCTGGCCCACCTGGGCGCCATCGGCGTGGTGCCCGGTTCTCCCGGCACCCCCGCGCAGCCCATGATCGCCCAGACCCGGGCCGTGCTCGGCCGCTACGGCCCGTACCGCGAGGCGGTGCTGGACAAGTGCGGGCACAGCCCGCACCTGGAACGCCCCGACGACTTCCGGCGCCTGCTGGCCCGGCACCTTCTGGAGGCCTGATGCTCGTCGCCCTCACCCTCGTCGCGAGCCTGCTCACGCCCTTACCCGCCCCCGCCCAGGCCCGGCCGTCGACCGTGCCGGGCGCCGAGCACGCCGTCACGGCCGAGCTGGACGACCTCACCACCGCCGGCACCGCCCGGACCGGGCACACCGATCCCGCCGACTGGGCCGGCCTGCACTCGGCCGCCACGGTGAATCCCACCGGCGTCCCCGGCGTCCAGATCGACGGCTACTTCCCCGACACCTCGACCACCAACCCCACCCACGGCTGGAACCACGATGCCCAGTTCGTCATCAGGCTCCCCGAGCGCTGGAACGGCGGCCTCGTCGTCACCGGCACGCCCGGCAACCGGGAGCAGTACGCCAACGACTTCACGATCTCGGACTGGGTGCTGGCCAAGGGCTACGCCTTCGCCGCCACCGACAAGGGCAACACCGGCCTGAACTTCCACACCGACGGCCGGCGCCCCGGCGACGCCATCGCCGAGTGGAACGAGCGGGTCACCCAGCTCACGGTCGCCGCCAAGGCCGTCGCCGCCCAGAGGTACGGCAGGGCCCCCAGGCGCACGTACATGGCCGGCATCTCCAACGGCGGCTACCTGGTCAGGTGGCAGCTGGAGAACCGCGGGTGGCTCTACGACGGCGGCGTCGACTGGGAGGGCACGCTCTGGCGGGTCAAGGGCGACAACCTGCTGAACTACCTGCCGGAGGCGCTCAGGGCGTACCCGGACGAGACCGGGGTGCGGGAGGCGGGCTTCGCGGCCGGCTCGGAGTTCCTGTGGCCGTTCCACCGGCAGTACTACTGGGAGCTCACCCAGCAGCTCTACCAGAAGGAGCTGGACCCGTCCTACGACGGCGCCGCGGCCGACTACGACTACGACGCGCGCCGCCCCTATGCGGCGGTCGCGAGGATCGCGCTGACCGGGCGGATCACGAAGCCGCTCATCACGCTGCACGGCACGCTCGACTCGCTGCTGCCCATCGAGCGCGACTCCGACGTGTACGCGCGGATGGTCGGCCCGCACCGGCCCTTCCGCTACCACCGGGTGGAGGGCGGCAACCACCTCGACAGCCTGGTGGACGTCTACCCGGACCGGCTCAGGCCGATGCTGCCGGCCTTCCGCGACGCCTTCGCCGAGCTGGAGGAGTGGACCGGCCGGTAGGCGTCAGTCCTTGAGGTAGCGGTGCCTGCCCGCGCGTGCCAGCCGTACGAGGTGGCGGGCGCCGGGCAGGCGCCGGCCGATGCGGTGCAGGGCCGTGTCGCGGCCGAGCGGCGAGCGGCGCGCGGGGTCCACGGCGGCGGTCGGGCGCACCATGACGGCGCCCCTGCGGATCTCCAGCCCGAACCGCAGCCCGACCTCCTCCTCGGCGGTGCGCAGCGACGGCAGCCACCGGCCCGGGCCGAGCACGTCCGGCGGCGCGAACATCCGCCGGATCGGCAGCTTGGCCACGAGCTGGCCGGCGATGCGGCCCGCCAGTCCCGGCTCGACGAGGGCCGGAGCGCTCACCTCGCGCGCCCTGCGGCCCGTGCCGTGCAGCACCAGCTCCAGCGGCGGTCCTCCGCTCGGCGGCACGTACGGCACCGGCAGCACCACGTACAGGTGCCCCTCCTGCCTCCTGACGGTGACACCCGGCGAGACCAGGGCGATGGACTCGGCGAACGAGCGCGGCTCGACGGCCAGGCCCAGCTCGCCCTCGTCGGTCCAGCAGGGCACCACCAGGCGGGTCTTCGGCCGTTCGGCCAGCACACCGAGGCAGTTGAGCGGGCCCTCGGGGCGGCGCACGCGGCTGCGGGCCTGGTGCGCGCCGCCGTACATGCGGACGTGGACCTCCCACTGGCCGGAGCGCAGCGGCCGGCCCATGGCGGCCTCGGTGGCGTCCACGCGGGCCTCGCCGACGATGCGCACCCGGGTGTGGCGGCGCCCGTCAGGGACGCGCTCCACCCGGTACGCCACGGGCAGGAAGTGGATGACGCCCGTCCCGGAGTGCCGGACGTAGACCTCGATGCGGGCCCGCTCGACCGCCGGGGTGACGTCGGTGACAGTGTCCGGCAGCAGAGCGGTGTCGAGCGAGCGGGGCGGGATCCAGTGCAGCCGGTCACCGTCGGCGCGGAAGACGGTCGGCCGGCCGTCGCCGCCCAGCACCTCGACGGTGAGCCCGAGCACGAGCACCTGCCCGTCCCAGCGGACCTCGGTCAGGTCGGCGCCCAGGCCCGCGCGGCGGGTGGAGTTGGCCAGGACGACGAGCTGGTCGAGCCGGCCCGCCCGCAGGAGCGCCGCCACGGCCCGCAGGTGGACCGGCAGGTAGCGGTCGAGCCGCTCCGGGAAGCGCTCCAGGACCAGCTCCCTGAGCAGCGTGAAGTGCATGCCCCGGTCGATGGAGGAGCCGGCGAACCTGCTGGTGAGGAAGGGGCGCAGCGCGGTGGAGCGGAACCAGTAGGCGTACATGCGGTCGCGGTGGCGGCCCTCGCCGATGCAGGCGTCGATGCCGTCGAGCAGCTCGCGCAGCTCGGCCACGACCGTGCCGGGGTCCTCGTCGGGCTCGGGCCGCTCCCCCAGGTGGCAGCAGACCTGCTCGGCGAGGATGGCGACCACCTTGGCGTCGAGGTAGGCGCGCACGGAGAACGCCTGCTCGGCGAGGTGGCCGCCGGGCACGGCGAAGGCGAGGGCGTGCTGCTCCAGGAACGCCCGCCGGTAGAGCTTGTGCGGGGTGAGGAGCGAGAAGAGTCGGTCGCGCAGGATGTCGGCGCGGGCCCGGCTCTGCTGGAAGGCGCCCATGGGCGGCCCCGAGTCGCGTGCGAGCCGCCCGACCAGCACGTCGGCGTCCGTCTCCACCGCCCGCTCGTACATGCGCTCCAACGCCTCGCGGGCCAGCCGGTCGCCCTGGGACATCAGGTAGACGTACTCGCCCTTGGCCGCGGCGATGCCGACGTTGCGTCCGCGCATGGGCGAGCCGCTGTGCGGCAGGTGCAGGACGCGGACGTTGCGGCGCACGGCGGCGACGGTGTCGAGCCGTTCGGCGATCCCGTCGGTGGACCCGTCGTCCACGAAGATCACTTCGTAGTCGTCGGCGGGCAGCGTCTGGTCCAGGACGGACCGCAGGCACGCGTCGGCCGAATCACCCGGGTTGTGGACATCGACGATCACACTGACCTTCACAGCCATGGGGCCAGCGTGCGCCCGCCCGCGTGGACGGACGCGGCGGCTTGCCGATTGCTGAGGGAAAGATGACCTGTCAGTACCAACCCGTGGACTGCGAGTGTCCCCAGGCTCCGCACGGCGTGCCGTAGCGGCCCTTGATGTAGCCGAGGCCCCACTTGATCTGGGTGGCGGCGTTGGTCTGCCAGTCGGCGCCGGCCGAGGCCATCTTGCTGCCGGGCAGGGACTGGGGGATGCCGTACGCGCCGGAGTAGCGGTTCATGGCCCGCTCGTTCCAGCCGCTCTCCTTCGTCCAGAGCCGTTCGAGGCAGCCCCACTGGTCGGCCCCGAAGCCGAAGGAGGCCAGCATGCCCCGGGCGACGGCCTTGTTGGTGCCCGGTGACGGGGTGCTGCCGGGCGGGAAGTTGGCCGGCGGGAAGCCGTTGCCGCCCGGGGCCTTCTTCTTGACCTCGACCCAGTCGAACCCGCTCTTCGCGCCGGCGCGGGCGTCCTTGAGCTTGTCGGCCTTGTACGCCTGGACCGCGGCCTCCTTGAGCGCGTCGGTCTTGGGGTCGGACCCGCCGAAGTCGCCGCTGGCGATGGCGCCCATGTCGGTGATCGACATGGGGTCGGCGTCGCGGGGGGCGTTGGCGTTCTGGACGGCGCGGAAGGCGGTGTAGCCGCCTCCGCCGAGCACGATGACCGCGGCCAGGCCGACACCGAGCACCTTCTTCGGGCTCAGGCGCGAGGAACGGGCCGGTCGGCGTGCCGAGCGGGGGGTTTCGGGGGCGCGGCGCTCACTCAACTGCGGACCTGGGCTCACGAGCAATGAGCTTGCCCTGTCCTGGGGGGTGGTCCGCAACCGAAACGGGACATTCGGCAGGACAACAGTGGCCCCACCAGCCACCTGGCGTGCCATTTCCCGCAGCATGTGATTTTGGTCACACCTGACGGAGGCTTTACCGGCCCTGACGCGACCCTTAGGTTTTTTGTGGTCATGTGAGTGAGATGTCACAGTTCTATGACGCACGTCTGATGCATCCCTCACCTGGACGAATAATGTGCAGGTGGCCGGCATCCTCCTCATCGAAGACGACGCCTCCGTGCGCACAGCCCTGGAGCTGGCGCTGACACGGCAGGGGCACTCCGTCACCTCCTACGCCACGGGCGAGGAGGGCCTGGACCACATCCGGTCGCGCCGGCCCGAGATCGCCATCCTCGACGTCATGCTCCCGGGCATCGACGGGGTCGAGGTGTGCCGCCGCATCCGCCGGCTCGACCAGCTCCCCGTCATCCTGCTCACCGCCCGCGGCGACGACCTCGACATCGTGGTGGGCCTGGAGGCCGGGGCCGACGACTACGTGGTCAAGCCCGTCGAGCCGCGCGTGCTCGACGCCCGCATCCGCGCCATCCTGCGCCGCGCCGAGTCGGCGGCGTCCGACCGCATCACCTTCGGCGACCTCGTGATCGACCGGGGCGCGCTGAAGGTCACGCTGGCCGGCAAGGAGATCCACCTGACGCCGACCGAGCTGCGGCTGCTGCTGGAGCTGGTCCGTCACCCCGGCCAGGTGCTCAACCGGCGCTACCTGCTGCGGGAGGTGTGGGACCACACGCACGTCGCCGACTCCCGCCTGGTGGACGCCTGCGTCCAGCGCGTGCGCGCGAAGATCGAGCCGAAGCCCGCCGAACCGGTGTTCATCCACACCGTGCGCGGGTTCGGCTACCGGTTCAGCCCCCCATGATCAAGAAGCTTCTCGGGCGCGTGGTCAGGCTGCCCACCGGACTGCGCGCGCGGCTCGTCATCACGTTCACGCTGGTCGCCGTCACCGCCTCGGTCCTCGTCGCCACCATCGGTTTCGAGCTGGCCAAGACCGCGCTGGTCGAGCGGGCCGAGGACACCGCCGTGGACGTGGTCGAGCGCGAGCTCGACCGCATCGCGTTCCCGATCGGCCGGCTGCGCCCGGGCGAGGCGCCGCCCACCGAGAAGAACCTGGAGCAGCTCGGCCAGTCGCTCGACGGCCCCGGCCGCAGCGTCGTCGTCGAGTACCGCGGCCTGCTCTACGCCGACGGCCCCATGACCATGGACGACGTGCCCAACGAGCTGTACGGCCGGGCCAAGCAGAACATCGTCACCCAGCGCAGGGTCATCCACAACGAGCTGTGGCTCATCGTCGGCGCCGAGGTCTACCGGCGCACCGACACCGTCGCCGAACCCACCGCGCTGCGCACGTTCGTCTTCTTCCCGCTGCGCGACGAGCAGAGCCAGCTCGCCACGCTGCGCAGCAAGCTCACCCAGGGCGGCGCCAGCATCGTGGCCATCGCCCTGGTCGTGGCGCTGCTGTCGGCCCGGCAGGTGCTGCTGCCGGTCCGCCGGCTCAGCGCGGCGGCCCAGGCGCTCGGCCAGGGCCGGCTCGACACCCGCCTGCCGGTCCACGGGCAGGACGAGCTGGCCGAGCTGACCGCCCGGTTCAACGACGCGGCGGCGGCGCTGGAGCTGAGCGTGTCCGAGCTGCGGGCGCTGGAGGCCATGTCGCGCCGGTTCGTCGCCGACGTCTCCCACGAGCTGCGCACCCCGCTGACCGCCATGACCGCCGTGGCCGACGTGCTCAACGACGAGGTGGAACGGCTGCCGGACGACACGGCGCAGGCCGTCCGGCTCGTGCTCAAGGAGATCGAGCGGCTGCGCGAGCTGATCGAGCACCTCATCGAGATCAGCCGGTTCGACGCGGGCACGGCCACGCTCAACCTGGAGCCGGTCAACGTCGCCGAGGCCATCCACGGCTGTCTGGACGTGCGCGGCTGGGGCGAGGAGGTGGGGGTGACCGCCTCACCGGCCCTGACCGCGAGCCTGGACCCGCGCAGGTTCGACGTCATCGTGGCCAACCTCGTCGGCAACGCGCTCAAGCACGGCCGGCCGCCGGTCACCGTGAGCGCCAGGGGCACCGAGAACGGCCTGGAGGTGAAGGTGCGCGACCACGGCAAGGGCATACCGCCCGAGGCCCTGCCTCACGTCTTCGACCGCTTCTTCAAGGCGGGGGCCGGGCGGACCCGCAGCCAGGGCAGCGGCCTCGGCCTGGCCATCGCCAGGGCCAACGCCCAGCTCCACGGCGGCACGATCTCGGTGCGCCCGCAGACGCCGGGCACGCTCTTCACGGTCTGGCTGCCGCGCGCATGAGGGGCCGCACGAGGCGGGGGTGCCGCGGCCGGCGCGCGAGAGCCATGGCCCTGCTGACGGGTGTCGTGCCGGTGGTGGTGGCGGGCTGCGGCATCGCGCCGACCGATGTGCGGGAGGTGGCCAGGCCGCCGACCGTCCAGGTGCCGCCGCCGTCCAAGACCATCTACCTGCTCAAGGACGGCAGGCTGACGAAGGAGCCGGCCGACGTCGAGTCCGACACCGTGGAGAGCCTGCTGACAGCCCTGTTCGCGGCCTCCACGCAGCCGCTCGAAGGCCGTGACACCGCGCTGCGCGGTTTCACGCTGGAGGGCATCAAGGACTCGCTCAACCCGGTCCGGCGCGACGAGGTGCAGCTCCCCCGCACCTCGACGCTCACGGTCATCGTCAAGGGCGAGGGCACGCTGTCACGGCCGGCCAAGGCCCAGATCGTGTGCACCGCCCAGCAGGACGCCGCGTTCGAGCAGGTCAAGATCATTCACAGGTACGAGAACCGTCCCTCCATCGTGGAGGGACGGTTCATCTGCGGCGACCTGAAGTGAGCGCGGCGGCTAGAGGTTGATGTCCTCCAGCATCTCGGTCACCAGGGCGGCGATCGGCGAGCGCTCGGAGCGCGTCAGCGTGACGTGCGCGAACAGCGGATGGCCCTTGAGCTTCTCCACCACGGCCACGACGCCGTCGTGCCGGCCGACGCGCAGGTTGTCGCGCTGGGCGATGTCGTGGGTGAGCACCACCCGGGAGTTGGCGCCGATGCGGCTGAGCACGGTCAGCAGCACCCCGCGTTCCAGCGACTGCGCCTCGTCCACGATCACGAACGCGTCGTGCAGCGACCGGCCGCGGATGTGGGTGAGCGGCAGCACCTCCAGCATCCCGCGGTCGTGCACCTCCTCGATCACCTCGGGGGTGGTGATCGCGCCCAGGGTGTCGTAGACCGCCTGGCCCCACGGGCCCATCTTCTCGCCCTCGGTGCCGGGCAGGTAGCCGAGCTCCTGGCCGCCGACCGCGTAGATCGGCCGGAAGACGATCACCTTGCGGTGCTGGCGGCGCTCCAGCACCGCCTCCAGGCCCGCGCACAGCGCCAGCGCGGACTTGCCGGTGCCGGCCCGGCCGCCGAGCGACACGATGCCGATGTCCGGGTCCATCAGCAGGTCCAGCGCGATCCGCTGCTCCGCCGACCGGCCGTGCAGGCCGAACACCTCGCGGTCACCGCGCACCAGGCGCACCGACTTGTCGGGGAGCACGCGGCCGAGCGCCGAGCCCTTGTTCGACAGCAGCCGCAAACCCGTGTGGGCGGGCAGGTCCCTGGCCTCGTCGAGGTCGGCCGAGCCCTGGTCGAACAGCGTCTGGACGTCGTCGTCCGTCACCTGGACCTCGGCCATGCCGGTCCAGCCCGACTCGACGACCAGCTCCGCGCGGTACTCCTCGGCGGCCAGCCCGATCGAGGCCGCCTTGACCCGCATGGGCAGGTCCTTGGACACCAGCACGACGTCGCAGCCCTCGGCGGCCAGGGCACGGGCCACCGTGAGGATGCGGGTGTCGTTGTCTCCCAGGCGGAAGCCCACGGGCAGGATGGACGGGTCACTGTGGTTGAGCTCCACCCTGAGGGTGCCGTCCCCGGCCGGCATGGGCTCGTCCAGCCGGCCGTGCCTGACGCGCAGGTCGTCGAGGTAACGCAGAGCCTTGCGCGCGAAGTAGCCCAGTTCGGGGTGGTGCCGCTTCGCCTCCAGCTCGGTGATGACGACGATCGGGAGGACGACCTCGTGCTCGGCGAAGCGGGTCATCGCCGCCGGGTCGGCGAGGAGGACCGAGGTGTCGAGCACGTACGTGCGCTTACCGGGCTGAGTGGACGGGTTGCTCGAGGACACTGCCACACGTTCTCCCCCGGGCGCCCCTGGCGGGGGGCACCCTGCAGACGAGGTGGGAATCGGACCGGACCCGTGTCCCCGGCCGCGACGTGCCGGCGACGCCGGATTCCGGCCCCCTCGGCAGGTGTTGGCGCAAGGATGGGGCCCTCTCCGGAGTGTCCGGCCTGTGGCCGGACACTTCCAACGTTACGTCTTGGATACCCAGATGTCGGGTCAGGAACCGTAACGCCGGTGCCTCGCGGCGTAGTCGCGCAGCGCCCGCAGGAAGTCGACCCTGCGGAAGTCAGGCCAGTAAGCCTCGTGGAAGTAGAACTCGGAGTGAGCACTCTGCCAGAGCATGAAGCCGGACAGCCGCTGCTCGCCCGAGGTCCGGATGAGAAGGTCCGGGTCGGGCTGGCCGCGAGTGTAGAGATGCTCCGCGATGTGCTCCACATCGAGTACCTCGACGAGGTCCTCGATGCTGGCCCCCTTGCTGGCTTGCTCCTGGAGGAGTGAGCGCACCGCATCGGCAATCTCACGTCTTCCTCCATACCCAACTGCAACGTTCACAATCAGGCCAGGACGGTGCGATGTCGCTTCTTTCGCATTTTTCAGGACATTAGCCGTCCGGTCGGGGAGCAGATCGAGCGCTCCCACCGGACTGATGCGCCAGCCCTGGTCCACGAGCTCCTGCGTGACGTCCTCGATGATCCGCAGGAGCGGCTCCAGCTCCTCGCTGGGCCGGTTGAGGTTGTCGTTGGACAGCATCCACACCGTGACCACCTCGACGCCGCTCTCGCGGCACCAGGTGAGCAGCTCGGAGATCTTGTCCGCGCCCTTGCGGTGCCCGCGGGACACGTCGCGCATGCCCATGGCGCGTGCCCAGCGGCGGTTGCCGTCGATGATGACCCCGACATGCCGGGGGACGCTGTCTTCCTTCGACAGCTTGGCCTCCAACCGGCGCTCGTACAGCCGGTAGACCAGGTCGCGCAGGCCCACGGAGTCCCTCCCCAGCGGTGCTGTGCCTTCGGTCGAGTGACCTAACAGGCAATTATCACCGCGTTTCGCTGTGTCCGCGCCTCACGGGCTGAGATCCTCCCCGGAACGTCACCGTTTCACAGGGCCACCGAGACAGCCGTCCGCCTCGTCGACGAGCGCGTGCACGAAGCCCGCGAGCTCGGCCGAGGTGAGCACCGCCCGCATGCCGACGCCTTCCGCGCCCCACGCCTCGACGATCGCGCGGCGCGTCAGCCGCCACTGCCCGGGCCGGTCACGCCCGGGGACCCAGAGCGGGATCGTGCGCAGCCAGCAGCGCAGCTCGCCGCCTCCCACCAGGGCCGACCTCGTACGATACCGGAACGCGAACAGCTCGCTGTCCGGCTCCTCCTCCGGGAACCTGTCGTCGGGATCGGGCCAGCGCCCGGCCTCCCCGTGCCCGGCACGGGCCTCGTCCACGCCGCGCGCCAGACGCCGCAGCAGCCAGCCGCACCGCTCGCCCACAGTGCCGTACGGGGTGCCGTCGCGGGAGAGCTCCAGGGTGATCTCGTACGGCATGCCGACGCTGTCCGTGCACGCGACGGGCGTGACGGTCAGGAAAGATCCATCGACGCAGCGTAGTCCCCCCACATCGGCAGCTTATCCATCCCAAACTTCCCTAAACCCAGGAAAATGCCCAGCCATAATCCCTTCGACACGATCACCCGAAACCGTAAAAACGCCGCGCGGTTTCGCCCAGGACCAGGTCCCGGTCCGTGCCCCCCAGCAGGGACGACGTCACCTGCCAGACCGTCCCGTAGTCGGAGGCGAGCAGCGCCACCGGCCAGTCGCTGCCGGCCATCAGCCGCTCCGGGCCGAACGCCCCCACCGCGTGGTCCACGTACGGCCGCAGGTCCTCCACGGTCCAGTCCGCGTGGTCGGCCTCCGTGACCAGACCCGACACCTTGGCGTACACGTTGGGCAGGGCGGCCGCCCGCGTGATCTGGGAGGCCCACGGCTCCCAGAGGTGCTCCCTGATGCGCGGCTTGGACAGGTGGTCGACGACGACGCGCAGCGTGGGGTGGCGCTCGGCCAGCGTGACCACGTGGTCGAGGTGCCGGGGCAGCAGCGAGACGACGTCGAAGGTCAGCCCGGCCTCCGCCAGCAGGCCCAGCGACTCCAGCACGGTGTCCTGGACCACCCAGTCGGGGTCCGGCTCGTCGTGGATCAGGTGCCGCACCCCGCGAAACTTCGGATGTCTGGCGTACCGCTCGATGGCGCGGCCCGCCTCCTCCGGCCGGGCCAGCGGCACCCAGCCGACCACCGCCGCCACGAAGTCGTGGGCGTCGGCCAGGGCCAGCAGGGCGTCGGTCTCCTCGTACGAGTCGGCCGCCTGCACCAGCACCGTGGCGTCCACTCCGGCGGCGGCCAGCTCGGGCGCCAGGTCGGCCGGCCGGTAGCTGCGGTAGAGCACGCCCTGATCCGGGGTCAGCCACGGGTAGGAGCCGGTCTCGAGGTCCCAGAAGTGCTGGTGCGCGTCCACGATCACGCCCCAAAACCTAGGATGTCTGGCCCGGCCGGGCAAGGGGCTGAGATGCCACGCGGCCGGCCCGGCGCCGTTGACGGGCCGGCCGCGAGAGGCCGGGGAGTGGTTCAGGGGCGCGCTCTAGCGGCGGAGCCCGCGGCCCCGCCGCCAGGAAAGGCGGTCAGGACAGGCGGTCGAGCAGCGCGTTGTACTCGTCCCACAGCTCCTTGGGCAGGTGGTCGCCGAAGGTGTCGAAATGGGCGCGGATCTGGGCGGCCTCGTCCCGCCAGACCTCGGGCTCGACCGACAGCAGCGTGCGCAGGTCCTCCTCGGGCAGGTCCAGGCCCTCGGTGTCGAGCGTCTCGGGCACCTGGCCGATCGGCGTCGGCACGGCGTTCGCCTCTCCGTTGAGGCGCTCCACGATCCACTTGAGGACGCGGCTGTTCTCGCCGAAGCCCGGCCAGATGAAGCGGCCGTCGGCGTCCTTGCGGAACCAGTTGACGTAGTAGATGCGCGGCAGCTTCGCGCCCTCGCGCCGGCCGATCTCCAGCCAGTGGCCGAAGTAGTCGCCCATGTTGTAGCCGCAGAACGGCAGCATCGCGAACGGGTCGTAGCGCAGCTCGCCGACCTTGCCCTCGGCCGCGGCGGTCTTCTCGGAGGCGACGTTGGCTCCGAGGAAGACGCCGTGCTCCCAGCTCAGCGACTCGGTCACGAGCGGCACCGCGGTGGCGCGGCGCCCGCCGAACAGGATCGCCGAGATGGGCACGCCCTCCGGGTCCTGCCACTCCGGTGCGATGGTCGGGCACTGGGAGGCGGGCGTGGTGAAGCGGGCGTTGGGGTGGGCGGCGGGCTCGGCGCTGTCAGGGGTCCAGGAACGGCCCTTCCAGTCGGTGAGGTGCGCCGGGGGCTCGTCGGTGAGCCCCTCCCACCACACGTCGCCGTCGTCGGTCAGGGCGACGTTGGTGAAGATGCTGTTGCCCCAGAGCGTCCTGACCGCGTTGGCGTTGGTGATCTCGCCGGTGCCGGGGGCCACGCCGAAGAACCCGGCCTCCGGGTTGATCGCGCGCAGCGTGCCGTCCTTGCCGAACCGCATCCAGGCGATGTCGTCGCCGACGGTCTCGACCTTCCAGCCCGGAATCGTCGGCTGGAGCATGGCGAGGTTGGTCTTGCCGCAGGCGCTCGGGAAGGCGGCGGCGATGTAGCGCACCTCGCCGGAGGGCGGCGTGAGCTTGAGGATGAGCATGTGCTCGGCCATCCAGCCCTCGTCGCGGGCCATGGTGCTGGCGATGCGCAGCGCGTAGCACTTCTTGCCGAGCAGCGCGTTGCCGCCGTAGCCGGAGCCGTACGACCAGATCTCGCGGGTCTCGGGGAAGTGGCTGATGTACTTGGTGGAGTTGCACGGCCAGGGCACGTCCTGCCGGCCGTGCTCCAGCGGCGCGCCGACGCTGTGGACGCAGCGCACGAACTCGCCGCGCTCCTCGATGAGCCTGAGAGCCCGCTCGCCCATCCGGGTCATGATCCGCATCGAGACGGCGACGTACGGCGAGTCGGTGATTTCCACGCCGAGCTGGGAGATCTCGCCGCCGAGCGGGCCCATGCAGAAGGGCACCACGTACATCGTCCGGCCGCGCATGCAGCCCTTGAACAGCTCGCCGAAGGTGGCGCGCATCTCCGCGGGCGCGATCCAGTTGTTGGTCGGCCCGGCGTCCTCCTCGCGCTCGGAACAGATGTACGTGCGGTCCTCGACCCGCGCGACGTCGCTCGGGTCGGACTTGGCGTAGAAGCTGTTCGGCCGCTTGGCCAGTCGGGTGAACGTGCCCTGCTCGACCAGCAGGTTGGTCAGGCGGGTCCACTCCGCCTCCGAGCCGTCGCACCACTCGATCCGGTCGGGCTGGGTCAGGGCGGCTATCTCGTTCACCCAGGCGACCAATTCGGCATTGCTCGTCGGGGCGGGTACTTCGACGGAAAGCGACACGGCTCCGGCTCCTCCACAGTGTTCAGGGCCCAGTCATCATTAACGACGAAGCCGTGTGAAAGCCAATTGGCATAGACCTCTTCACACCGGTGTCGCCGCAGGCAGGGGCCTTGACGATTGAGGGAGCCTACCCATCGGGAACGGTTTTAAAAGAAATTCATCCGGCACCTCGACGGGTCTCCCGAGCATGGTCTAAACCAATTCCCGGAGTGGTATAAACCATTTCCCGATTCGTTCTCGCTGCGTACTCTCAGTTCTGGACGTCCGGTCCGGAGGAGCGGACGCGGTCGACGTGGCTCAGAGCGTCCCTGAGATCGGCCAGCCACGTGTCGGTGTGTCGGCCGACCAGTCGCACGCACCATGCGAGCGCGTCGCTGCGGCTCCGGGCCACGCCGGCGGCCACGAGCGTGTCGAGGACCTGCCGCTCCGACTGCCGCAGGCGGGTCATCACCGGCACGGACAGAGTGGTGAACATCACAGTCTCGCCGCCGCAGGAGACGCCCCAGGACACCTTCTGCCGGAACCTGCGCTCGGCCTCCCGGGCGATCTCGATGCGGCGCTCCCGGGTCTCCTCCCTGAAGCGCAGGACGAGCCCCTCGACCAGGGCCGCCCGCTCCTCCTCCGCCGTCTCGCCGGACGGCTCGGGCAGCGTGCCGATCACCGCGATCTCCTCGCGGTCGCGGACGATCTCGGGGGCGCCGGCGAACCAGCCCTCGGGCAGGCGGCCGGTGAACCACGCGCGTACCTGTGCGGTGCTTTCTATGCTTTCCATGTAATCAGGATTACACCATTGCTAGGCGTACGCACGCACTGGAGGGTATGAAGCGGATTTCCGCGGGGTTATCTGACCCTGGCCGCGAGGGCAGGGCTCACCCGGACGACGCCGGCGAGATTGCGGGTGTGCACGGGGCTGAACTTCACCACGTCGCCCGTGCGCGGCGCCTGGATCATCTTGCCGTTGCCCCAGTAGATGGCCACGTGCGAGATGTAGCCGGGATTGGTCGGGTCGCTGCGCCAGAAGATGAGGTCGCCCGGCTGCGCCTGCGACAGCGGCACCTGGGGGCCCGCCACCCACTGCTGATGCGTCACGCGGGGCATCTTCACGCCCGCCTGCGCGTACGCCCACTGCACCAGGCCCGAGCAGTCGAACGTGTCGGGCCCCTCGGCGCCCCACACGTACGGCCGGCCGAGCTTCGAGGCCGCCGCCTTCAGCGCCACGGTGATCTGCTGGGCCGAGACGAGCGCACCGGCCGCCCACACGCGGGCCTGCTTCCTGGCCGGCGGCAGCACCGGGTTGACCATGGCCACCTGCGTGCCCTTGGGCAGCACCTTGAGCAGGGCGTCGCGCAGCTTGGTGGAGTCGGCCTTGGGGGCGCTGACGATCAGCGCGTTGTCGCGGGGCAGGCCGAGCCCCCGCCCGGTCCGCTTGGAGACGACGGCGTCCACCGCGCCGAAGCCCGTCGTGGCGTACGCGCCGATGCGCAGCGGGCCGGTCGGGCCGCTCACGCGGCTGTGCAGCGACAACCCGCCGTCGTTGCCGAGCACGAACGAGACCGCGACGTCGCCCGACGCCACGTTCTTCCACAACGCGTCGGAGGCCGCCGTCACCTTCGGCGTGTAGGCGCGGAACGTCGAGGGGTCGACCGCGAGGGTCTGCACCCGCTTGCCGTCGAGCGTGATGGAGGCCGCGTCGGCCAGCTCCAGCGCCCGCACGCCGCGTAAGCGCGCCACCTTCTCCAGCAGCTTGGTGGTGAACGGCTTGCGCGTGACGACGAACAGGTTGGGTTTGTGCAGCGTGCCCAGCGGCTTGACCTCGGGTGCCGGGCCGGACTCGGCGACCAGTGCCTGGCCCGGCGAGGACCTGGCCTGGGCGGGCGCCGTCGCCGCGGCCTGCCCCTGGCGCGGCGGCACTCTCGGGGTGCGGGGCTGCACCAGCAGGAGCACGTCGGCGGTCAGCACCGCGACCAGCGCCACCACGATGATGGGCACCAGCCGGGTGTGGTCACGCCGACGGCGCGGAGGCCCGCCGTACGGGCCGTACGGACCATGCGGGTGGCCGTGATGGGGCGGGGGCGTCTGTGAGCGGAGCAGGTAGGTCAGGTCCTGCTTGATGGCCGAGCCCCGGCGCGGCCCCAGGGCAGCAGAAGGCTCCGCCGGGCCGTCGTGGGCCCGGCGGTGCGTCTCTCCGGGAGTCAGTTGCCGATGTACGGCACGGCCTCGAGGATCTCGACCGTGTTCTGACGGCCGTTGGGCATGCTGTACGTGGCCTTCTCGCCGATCTTCTTGCCGTTGATCGCCGCCCCGAGCGGAGACTTGGGCGAGTACACGTCGATCGGCGCGCCGCTCTCCTCGCGGGAGGCGAGCAGGAAGGTCACCTCGTCGTCGTCGCCGACGAACCGGATCGTCACGGTCATGCCCGGACCCACGACGCCCTCGGTCTTGGGAGCCTCCCCGACCTTCGCGTTGTCGATGATCTGGCGGAGGTGGAAGATGCGGGCCTCCATCTTGCCCTGCTCGTCCTTGGCCGCGTGGTAGCCGCCGTTCTCCTTCAGATCACCCTCTTCGCGGGCGGCCTCGATCTTCTTGGCGATGTCGACGCGCCCTGGGCCCGAGAGATATTCGTACTCCGCCTTCAGGCGGTCGTACGCCTCCTGCGTCAGCCATGTGACGTTCTCATCGCGAGAGTCGGCCACGGGTTCTCCTTGCTTGCCTAGGGGCCCTGGAACACTGAGGACGCGCCTGCGCGGTCGAATTGCGAAAGGCTAACAAGCCGGCCGCGCCAACGCTTCCCCAAACGTCTTATTCTATGAGATGGCAGTACTGGATGTGGACTGAAGCGGCCTCGGCACTGGTGTCCAGCCGCTCCTTGAGCTGCTTACTACCCGCTCCCGGCCCGATTCTTACGTCCTTGGTGCCCACCTCGGCATGCCTGGAGTCCAGGGCTCTGAGCTGACAGACGGCCGCGCGGTCGTCCGGCTTGGCCACGGTGAAGACGATCTCGGCCTGACCGGGCTCCACGGTGAACGACACGACCTGCGCCACGGCGCCGGACGTGCTGCCGGTCATCGACCACATCACGTAGCCCCATCCGCCCGCGATGATGGCCACCAGCACGCCGATCACGACGTGCACGACGAGACGGCCGCCTCGCTTGGGACGGTCCGGGTAGTCGTCGGGTGTGCCGAGAACTGGCCCGTTCCCGACATCTCTGGTGGCCATGGCGGAATCTCCCTGCACTCCCTCAGCGTTATCCGAGACAATTGTCGCCCGCGGGGGGCGTGCCCTCGCGACCGCCCAGCAGAAAGTAACCTCTCTGGGCGCCTGTTCGGTCCGACTGAGGAGACATCGAGCCCGTGAGTGCACCGCTGAGGCTGATGGCCGTCCACGCCCACCCTGACGACGAGTCCAGCAAGGGCGCCGCGACGATGGCCCGTTATGTCCGCGAAGGCGTGGAGGTGCTGGTCTGCACGCTCACGGGCGGTGAGCGGGGCTCGGTGCTCAACCCGAAGATGGACCGGCCCGAGATCGTGGCCAACATCGCCGAGGTGCGCAAGGCCGAGATGGACCGGGCGCGCGAGATCCTCGGCGTGCGGCAGGAGTTCCTCGGCTTCGTCGACTCCGGCCTGCCGGAGAACGAGGACGAGGCGCTGCCCGAGGGTTGCTTCGCCCTGCAGAAGCTGGAGGACGCGTCCCGGCCGCTCGTCGCCGCCGTGCGCGAGTTCCGGCCGCACGTCATCATCACCTACGACGACGACGGCGGCTACCCGCACCCCGACCACATCATGACGAACAAGGTCTCGGTGGAGGCGTTCGAGGCCGCCGGCGACCCCGACCGCTACCCGGGCACGGGCCAGCCGTGGCAGCCGCTGAAGCTCTACTACCAGATGGGCTTCACCAAGGAGCGGTTCGAGGCGCTGCACGAGGCCATGACCTCCCGCGGCATGGGCTCCCCGTACGCCGACTGGATCGCGCGCTGGGAGGACCGCCCCGCCAAGTGGCCGGTGACGACCCGCGTGCCGTGCGGCGACTACTTCGAGATCCGTGACGAGGCGCTCAAGGCGCACGCCACGCAGATCGACCCCGACAGCTGGTGGTTCGTCTGCCCGCGCGAGCTCCAGCAGGAGATCTGGCCGACCGAGGACTACCACCTGGCCCGCTCGCTGGTCGACACCGAGCTGCCCGAGGACGACCTGTTCACGGGCATCCACGCCGACGAGGTCTCGCCCGCCTGCCCCTGAGCCGGCCTGCCCCGGCTCGGCCCCTGGGCCGACCACGGCACCCCGGTGGCACACTGGAAAGGTGACAGTTCTCGCAGCCGGTGACGTGAGCCCGGGCCTGCTCGGTTTCGTCGTCGTCGCCCTCATCGGGCTGGCCTTGTATTTTCTGATCAAGTCGATGAACAAGCAGATGTCGAAGATCAAGGTCCCGCACGAGGGCGACACGGACGACAGGAAAGCCGAGTAGATGACCATCGAAGTAGTCGACGACCCGGCGCGGAGCCGGTTCCAGGTTCTCGTGGACGGCGAGGTGGCCGGGTTCGCCGACTATCGGCTGCTGCCCCAGAAGATCGTCTTCACCCACACCGAGGTACGCCCCGAGTACCAGGGCCAGGGCCTCGCCGGGCGGCTGGTCGGGCACGCCCTCGACCTGAGCCGCGACACCGGCCTGCGCGTCGTGCCGCTCTGCCCGTACGTCGGGAAGTACATCGAGCGTCACCCCGAGTACAAGGACCTCGTCGACACCGAGCGGCCCTGAGCCGGTCAGTACTCCTTCGGTGACCACGCGCGTTCCAGCGCCAGCGGGAGCCCCCACCATCCGAGGGGCGTGAGCACGTCGTCGGCGTCCACGACGCCGAGATGTCCCCACAGCGTCACCACGGCCGTGAAGAGCCGCTCGCTGGCGCGCAGCTCGTCGGGGTCGCTCATGTCGATCTCGGTCGTGATGTCCGGCGACTCGGCGATGAGCCGCGCGATCCGCTCGGGCGAGGCCAGCACGCCCGGGCCGAGCCGGGCCAGCGCGGCGACCGCCGCGAGCCAGTCGGCGAACTGGATCTCGCACAGGTTGGCGAGCACCTCGTCCTCGTGGCTCACCTCGCCGTCCAGGTCGGTGAACTCCTCGACGGTGTCGTCCTCCTCCGACAGGTCGGAGATGGGCCCCGCGATGCCCGCCGCCACCGACAGCCACAGCTCCATGTCGTCGTCGGGCATCGGCCGCTCCTCGAACCCGGCGCAGGCGCGCAGCACGTTGGCCGGGTAGCCCGGCTGGCCGAGCAGCACCCGCAGCCGCGCCGCCGCCCCCTCCAGCTCGGCGACCGGCAGCTCCGGCTGCCTCGGCAGGCCGACGACGATGCGGCGCAGCTCGCTCAGCGCCGTCGCCTCCTGCTCGTCGAAGGCGGCCATGATCTCCTCGTTCTGCTCGTCGGCGACCGCGTGGCCCGGGACCCGGCCGTCGGGCAGCGGCGTGTTCAGCCACCGGTCCTGCAGCTCCTCGTACGCGCGCCGGGCCCGCTGGTCGCCCTGGAGCAGCGCGTCGGAGTCGATCTCGCCGGCGTGCAGGCGCTCCTCCAGGTGGCGCACCAGCCGGGAGTACATCTCCTCGCTCACCGGCCCCCGCTCGTCCTCCTCGGGCCAGATGAAGAAGCCGGGCGTCAGCAGGATCGGCTCGGTGCCGGTGGACTCGACCCAGCGCTGCACCTCGCCCACCGTGGCGACGCCCGCCTCGATGAGCAGCAGCATCTGCTTGGCCGACTCCCAGAAGACCGGCGACAGCGGGTTGCCCGCCGCGTCCATCGCGCGCCGCAGGTCGGGCAGCGCCACCAGGGCCATGCCCGACGGCACGGACAGCAGCGCCCGCGCCACGTCCCTGCGGGTCAGGTCCGTGACGCGGCGCCCGGCGTGGGCGCGCACGTACTCCATGTCCACTCTCCGTAACCTACGCCTCCACGCCCCGGTACGTGCGCGAAGCCGGTATGTGAGCGGGAGCCGGGGGCAGGTACGCCCCGTAGGGTGACCCCGGGGAGGTCATGATGAACCGCTTGAAGGACTCGACGAGCCCGTACCTGCTCCAACACGCGGACAACCCGGTCGACTGGCATCCGTGGGGCGAGGAGGCGTTCGCCGAGGCGCGGCGGCGTGACGTGCCGCTGCTGGTCAGCGTCGGCTACTCGGCGTGCCACTGGTGCCATGTCATGGCGCACGAGAGCTTCGAGGACGCCGAGACGGCGCGGCTGATGAACGACAACTTCGTCAACGTGAAGGTGGACCGCGAGGAGCGTCCCGACGTGGACGCCGTCTACATGGGCGCCACCCAGGCCATGACGGGCCAGGGCGGCTGGCCCATGACCGTGTTCGCCACGCCCGACGGCCATCCGTTCTACTGCGGCACGTACTTCCCGCGGCGCGACTTCCAGCGGCTGCTGGCAGCCGTCCACGAGGCGTGGACGGACAAGCGGGAGGCGGTGCTGCGGCAGGGCTCCCAGGTGGTCTCGGCGCTCACCTCGCAGACGGCGCTGCCCAGCGGGCCGCTGCCCACGGCGGAGACGCTGGAGCGGGCCATGGACGACCTGCGGGCCTCGTTCGACGCGGCGCACGGCGGGTTCGGCGGGGCGCCCAAGTTCCCGCCGTCGATGGTGCTGGAGTTCCTGCTGCGTTCGGGCGAGCACGAGATGAGCGGGAAGACGCTCGACGCCATGTCGCGGGGCGGGATCTACGACCAGCTCGGCGGCGGGTTCGCCCGCTACAGCGTGGACGCGCTGTGGGTCGTGCCGCACTTCGAGAAGATGCTCTACGACAACGCCCTGCTCCTGCGGGTCTACACCCACTGGTGGAAGGCCGGCGGGGGCGAGCGGGCCCGGCGGATCGCGCTGGAGACCGCCGAGTGGCTGCTGCGGGAGATGCGCACGCCCGAGGGCGGCTTCGCCTCGGCGCTCGACGCCGACAGCGAGGGCGAGGAGGGCCGGTTCTACGTCTGGACGCCGGAGCAGCTGCGCGAGGTGCTCGGCGAGGACGACGGCGCCTGGGCGGCCCGGCTGTTCGCCGTCACCGGCACGTTCGAGCACGGCACGTCGGTGCTCCAGCTCCTGGAGGACCCGGACGACGCCGAGCGCTTCGCGTCGGTGCGCGCCCGGCTGCTCGCCGCCCGGGAGACGCGGGTGCGGCCGGGGCGCGACGACAAGGTCGTGGCGTCCTGGAACGGCCTGGCCGTCGCGGCGCTGGCCGAGACCGGCGCGGTGTTCGACCGGCCCGACCTGGTCGAGGCCGCCGTGGCCGCGGCCGGGCTGCTCGACCGCGTCCACCTGCGCGACGGCAGGCTGCTGCGCACCTCGCGCGACGGCCGGGCGGGGGCGAACGCGGGGGTGCTGGAGGACTACGCGAACGTCGCCGAGGGACTGATCGCGCTCTACGGCGTCACCGGCGACACCCACTGGTTCCGGCTCGCCGCGACGCTGCTCGACGCCGTGCTCGGCCGGTTCGCCGACGGGACGGGCGGGTTCTTCGACACCGCCGACGACGCCGAGCGGCTGTTCCAGCGGCCCCAGGACCCCACGGACAACGCCACGCCGTCGGGGCAGTACGCCGCCGCGGGCGCCCTGCTGTCGTTCGCGGCGCTGACCGGGTCCGGACGGCACCGGGAGGCGGCGCACTCGGCGCTCGGCACCGTGTCGGTGCTGGCCGGCGCGCACGCGCGCTTCGCCGGGTGGGGGCTCGCGGTGGCGCGGGCGGCCCTGGACGGGCCGGTGGAGGTGGCGGTCGTGGGGCCGCCGGACGACGCGCGTACGCGGGCGCTGCACCATGAGGCGCTCCTGGCGGACACACCCGGCCTCGTCGTGGCCCTGGGGGCCGATTCCGCGCCGGACGGGCCCGCTCTGCTGGAGGGGCGCGGGCTCGTGGGCGGGGCGCCCGCCGCGTACGTGTGCCGGGGCTTCACCTGCCGCATGCCCGTCACCACGCCCGAGGAGCTGCGCCGCGAGCTGGCCGGCGGGTGACCTCGGGACCGCCCGGGTGGCCTCGGGACCGCCCGGGGTGACCTCGGGAGCGGCCGGGCGGGCTCTAGCCGAAGGGTGACCGGGCGGGGCCGCCCTGGTCGTCGGGCCGGCCGGTCGGGTTCTCGGGCTCCTGGGTGAACCCGCCGCCGTCGTCGCGGAGGTCCGGCGGGCCCTGCTCGTCCGGTCGCTGCGTCTGCGGCGGGTCGGTGAAGTCGGGCTGCGTGGTCTCCGGGGGCCCGCTCGGCTGGGGGTCGGGCTCCTCCCAGCCGTCGTCGGGGACGCGCGGGTCGGGCTGCCCGTACGGGTCGTCGTACGGCGAGGTGGGGGCACGGTAGCCGTAGTCGGACGGCTCGGGGAACTCCTCGACGGGCTTGCCGCGCATGGCCTCGGTCATGAACGCCCGCCACACCTGCGCCGGGAGCTGCCCGCCGAACTGCACGCCGTACCCGGGGATGGTGACCGTCTTGTTGTCGGAGCGGAACATGTCGACGGCGACGGCGAGCTGCGGCGTGAACCCGTTGAACCAGACCGACTTGGAGTCGTCCGTGGTGCCCGTCTTGCCGGCGACCGGGCGGTCGTAGAGCCGGGCCGCGGTGCCGGTGCCGTACTTGACGACCTGCTGGAGGGCGTACGTGGTGTCGGCGGCGGCCTGCTCGCCGATCACCTGCCGGGACGAGGGCTTGATCACGTTCTTGACGCCCTTGGCGTCGGTGACGGACTTGACCACGTGCGCCTCCACGTGGACGCCCTTGTTGGCGAAGGTGGAGAAGCCGGAGGCGTTCTGCGCGGCGCTCACCGAGGCGACGCCCAGCGGGAAGGTGGCCGCGGCCTGGTGCGGCTGGAGCTGCGCCGCCGGGATGCCCGCCGCCTCGGCGGTGGCGGCCACCTTGTCGAGGCCGACCTTCTGGCCGAGGTCCACGAACGCCGTGTTGACGGAGTTCTGGGCGGCCCGCACGAGGTCGATCGTGCCGTACGAGCGGCCGCCGTCGTTGGGGATGGGATGCGTGGGGTCGGAGGCCACGCGCATCGGCGAGTTGCCGTTGACCTGGGTGGACAGGTCGTACCCGTTGTTGAGCGCGGCGGCCAGCGTGTACGCCTTGAACGTGGAACCGGCCGGCACCTTGGCCGAGAAGGCGTTGTCGTACCCGGTGAGCTTGGGGTTGCCGCCGTAGAAGGCGACGACCTCCCCCGTGGCGGGGTCGACGGCCGCGAGGCCGGTGCGGACCGCCTTCGGGGCGGCGGCGGGCACGGTGTTCTTGACGGCCCGCTCGGCCGCCTGCATGAGCTTCCTGTCGAACGTGGTCACGACCCGCAGGCCGCCGCTGCTGATGGTCTCGTCGCTGTAGCCGCGCCGGTTGAGCTCGGCGGTGACCTGGTCGAGCATGTACTGCGCCTGGCCCCTGAGCACGAACGGCTTCTTCGGCGCCTTCAGCGTGGGGAACGTCTGGGCCGCCGCCTCCTGGGCGCCGAGCGTGCCGGTCTGGCGCATCGCCTCGATGACCGCCCCCCAGCGGGCCCGGGCGGCCTCCAGGTCGGCGCCCTTGGGGTCGGCGAAGCGGCTGGGCTGCTGGATCACCGAGGCGAGGTAGGCCCCCTCGGCCACGGTGAGCTTGCCGACGTCCTTGCCGAAGTACGCCTGGGCGGCGGCCTGGATGCCGTTGGCGCCGCGGCCGAAGTAGATGGTGTTGAGGTACTGCTCCAGCACCCAGTCCTTGGACTTCGACTGGTCCACCTTGATCGAAATCATGATCTCTTTGATCTTGCGGGTGATGGAGCGTTCCTGGCTGAGCCCGCTGTAGTAGTTGCGCACGAGCTGCTGGGTGATGGTGGAGCCGCCCTGGAGCTGCTGGCCGGTGAGCGTGGACCACACGGCGCGGCCGGTGCCCTTGACCGAGACGCCGGCGTCCTCGTAGAAGGAGCGGTTCTCGGCCGCGATGACCGCGTCGCGCACGTGTTGCGGCACCTTGGCCAGCTCGACGACGCGGCGGTCCACGCCCTGCCGGGCGATGACGCTCTTGCCGTCGCGGTAGTAGATGACCGACCCCTGGGCCGTGGCCTGCTTCTGGGTGCTGTCGGGGATCGGCGTCATGGCGTACGCGATGCCGAACGCGACGATCGCGAGCAGGAGCCCGGCGCCGCCGGCGATCAGCAGCCGCCTCAGGATCCGATGTTTCCGCTTGGCCATCCCACCACCGCTCCGCACCTCGCAAACCCCCGTATGCTGGGCGAACGTCAAGGTTAGACGACCGAAGACGGTGCCTCGTCCCTACCGCGATCGTATGTACTGGTTCCCGGCATGGCGCGGAACATCCTCCACCAGCGGGAGCACCCGGTACGGAACGGGCGTGTCCAGGGCGATGACGGAGGACGTGCGGCGCACGCCCCGCACGTCCACGATCTGGTCGATGACCCGCTGCAGATCGGCGTTGGTGCGGGCCACGACCCGGCAGAGCAGGTCGCTGCCGCCGGTGATCGTGTGGACCTCCAGCACCTCGGGGATGCGCGCGAGGCCGTGCGACACGGGATCGTGCCCGGCCTCCTGCCTGATCTCCAGCGTGACGAACGCCGTGACCGTGTAGCCGAGGGCCACGGGCGACACGTCGGGCCCGAACCCGGTGATCACTCCCCTGGCCAGCAGCCGGTCGAGCCGGGCCTGGACGGTGCCCCGGGCCACGCCGAGGCGGCGCGAGCACTCCAGCACGCCGAGGCGCGGCTCGGCTGCGAGCAGCGCGATGAGGCGGGCGTCGAGATCGTCGATCGTCATGGTGTACAGACACTCCGGCGGTTTCGCTGACTCACTGGACAAGTTGTCCACCGATCCAAGCAACTCTTGCACAACCGGCCCAGATAAGTCGAGATTTAGTGGCATGACTGATGTCTTTCCGGTTAACGGCATGGACGCCGTGGTGTTCGCCGTGGGCAACGCCAAGCAGGCCGCTCACTACTACTCGACCGCCTTCGGCATGAGACTGGTGGCCTACCGCGGGCCGGAGACCGGCAGCCGCGACGAGGTGGCCTACGTCCTGACCTCCGGCTCGGCCCGGTTCGAGCTGCGCTCGTCGGTGCGGCCCGGCACCGACATGGCCCGGCACGTCGCCGAGCACGGCGACGGGGTGATCGACCTCGCCCTCGACGTGCCCGACGTGGAGGCCGCCTACGCCCACGCCGTACGGCACGGCGCCAAGGGGCTCGCCGAGCCATACACGGTGGAGGACGAGCGCGGCAAGGTGACGCTGGCCGCCATCGCCACCTACGGCGAGACGCGCCACACGCTCGTGGACAGGTCCAACTACGGCGGCGTCTACCTGCCGGGCTACCAGCCCGCCGAGCCGCTCGTGGCCGCGCCCGCGGTCAAGAACGGCCGGCTGTTCCAGGCCGTCGACCACTGCGTGGGCAACGTCGAGCTCGGCAAGATGGACGAGTGGGTGGAGTTCTACCGCCGCGTCATGGGCTTCACCAACATGGCCGAGTTCGTCGGCGACGACATCGCCACCGAGTACTCCGCGCTCATGTCCAAGGTCGTGGCCGACGGCACCCGCAAGGTCAAGTTCCCGCTGAACGAGCCGGCCATCAGCCGCAAGAAGTCGCAGATCGACGAGTACCTCGACTTCTACGGCGGCCCCGGCGTCCAGCACATCGCGCTGGCCACCAACGACATCCTCACCACGGTCGACCACATGCGCGCGGCCGGCGTGCAGTTCCTCGACACGCCCGACTCGTACTACGACGACCCGGAACTTCGGGAACGGATCGGTCAGGTGCGGGCGCCCATCGAGGAGCTCAAGAAGCGCCGCATCCTGGTGGACCGCGACGAGGACGGCTACCTCCTGCAGATCTTCACCAAGCCGGTGCAGGACCGGCCGACCGTGTTCTTCGAGCTCATCGAACGGCACGGCTCCCTGGGCTTCGGCAAGGGCAACTTCAAGGCGCTGTTCGAAGCCATCGAGCGCGAGCAGGAGCGCAGAGGTAACCTCTGAGAGGTCCGAGCGTGACCGCGCCGACGCCGCGGAGCTCCCTGCGCGCTCGTGACACCGCGTAAGCTACGTGTCACGCTACGAAGGGGGAGCGCGACTCCGATGAGGTTCACCCGCCAGGCGACCGCCGCGCTGGTCGCGCTCCTGACCCTGCCCGCCTGCGCGCCGAGCGACGGCGCCGCCGCCACCCCGGCGGCCTCCGGCAAGGGCACGCCCGCCCCCGTCGCCGACGCCGGCGCGGGGGCGCCCGGCATCGGCGACAGCGACTTCCCGCTCGACGGCAACGGCGGCTACGACGTCGGCCACTACGGCGTCACGATCGGCTACACGCCCGCCACCAAGCGCCTCGACGGGGTCACCACGATCGACGCCACGGCCACCCAGGCGCTGTCGCGCTTCGACCTCGACCTGCACGGGCTGGAGGTGAGCGAGGTCACCGTCGACGGCGCCAAGGCCGGTTTCTCCCGCCAGCGCGACGAGCTCGTCATCACCCCTGCCACCGCGCTGGCCGACGGCGCCCGCTTCACGGTCAAGGTGACCTACGCCGGCGAGCCCAAGCCGATCAAGGACCCGTCCAACCTCGGCACCTACGGCTTCATCCCCACGACCGACGGCGCGTTCGTGGCCTCCGAGCCCTCCGGCTCCAAGACCTGGTTCCCCAACAACGACCACCCGGCCGACAAGGCCACCTTCGACTTCCGGATCACCGTGCCGCGGGGCCTGACCGCCCTGGCCAACGGCGAGCTGACCGGCAAGAGGGCCGCCCCGGGCGGGCGCACCACGTTCACCTGGCGCGAGACCCACCCGATGGTCACCTACCTCGCCACGGCGACGCTGGGCAAGTTCGAGCTGCGCCAGGGCAGGACCCCCGGCGGCATCCCCAACCTCGCCGCCGTCGACCCCGCCTACCACGAGGCGCTCGGCAAGCTCTACAGCGTCTCCGGCGAGGTCACCGACTACTGGAGCAAGGTCTTCGGCCCCTACCCGTTCTCCTCGACCGGGGGCGTCGTCGACAACTTCTCCGCGGGCTACGCCCTGGAGAACCAGACCAAGCCCATGTACGGCGGCTTCGACCCCGACACGAGCATCATCGCCCACGAGCTGGCCCACCAGTGGTTCGGCGACAGCGTCAGCATCAAGCGCTGGAAGGACCTCTGGCTCAACGAGGGCTTCGCCACCTACGCCGAGTGGCTGTGGTCGGAGCACACCGGCGGGGCCACGGCCGAGGAGATGTTCCGCCGGAAGTACGCCGCGAAGAACGACCCGATCTGGAAGTACCCGCCGGGCCGGGCCAGGCCCGGCGACCTGTTCAACCAGTCGGTCTACCAGCGCGGCGCCATGACGCTGCAGGTGCTGCGCCGCGCCGTCGGCGACAAGACGTTCTTCACGCTGCTGCGCACGTGGGTGGCCGACCACAAGTACGGCAACGTCACCACCGACGAGTTCATCGCGCTGGCCGAGCGGCTGTCGGGCAAGCAGCTCGACTCGCTGTTCGACACCTGGCTCTACCAGCCCAGCCGTCCCGAGGTGTGACGGCGCGCGAGGTCAGTTGCCGGGCGGCGGCTGACCCTCGCCGTCGACGTCGTCCCAGCTCGGGTTCTTCACCACGACGCACGGCTTGACCGGGCCCTCGATCACCAGGCCGGCGTACTGCCAGAGCGCCCGTGGCTTTTCCGGCCCGGAGGTCTGGTCCTCGTTCTCGGTGTACATCAGCACCAGGGTCCGGCCCTTGCCGATGTACCTGGGGTCGATGTCCACTCCCGCCCTGCGATGGCGCACGGCCCGGCCGGAGATCGACTTGTCCCATTCCTCGGGGTTCTTGACCTCGTCCCCCGCGACCTTGCCCCTGCCGTCCTTGCACCACGTGCCGGGCTTGAGGAACGTCACATCGGCCGTGACGCCCATGCGCGCCAGGTCCGCCTCCAGCTTGTCGGCGTCCCTGAACTCCTTGATCTGGACCCGGATCGTGCCGTCGGTGTTCTTCGTCACCGCGTACGCCGGGGACTCGGTGCCGGTCAGCAGCGGCACGGCCACGGCGGCCGCGGCTGCCACCCCGGCCACCGCCGCCCCCGCGAACAGACGGCGGACGGTCACCCGTCGGCGGTGCTCCGCCCCGCGGGCGGCGACTTCGGTCTTCAGTTCCATCAGCAGGCGCTCCTCGAAACTCATCCTGTGGTTCCTTCCATGACGAGGGGAACGTCGCGCAGCGCGCGGCGCGCGCGGTGCAGCCGGACCCGGGCGGTCCCGTGCCGGATGCCGAGGGCCTGCGCGGCCTCCGTGACGGTGAGCTGGTCGATGGCGACCAGCTCCAGCACGGCGCGCTCCCCTTCCGGCAGCCCGGCCATGGCCTCGAAGGCCCGCCTGGCCCTGCTCTCCGCGTCGATCTGCTCCTCCAGACGGGCGACGTCGTCGGAGTCCAGCAGCCGCCGGTAGAAGGCCTCGAAGGCCACGGGATCCGTGGCGATCCCCGCCTGTTTGCGACGCACCGGCCAAGCTCCCTTCGTCGATCTACACCCGTGCTTGGAAGGAGCCCACCGAAGCGTTACAAGCCTGACAGGAGTGACCTATGACACGAATCGCCCGCCCGTCGGCCGCCGCCACGTGCGGATCACGTGCCAGTCACGCGCCGCCGCGTGCGGACCGTGCCGGGGCTGGGCGCGGGAGCCTCTACCCTGGCCGTCATGCGCAAGATCGTGGCCCTCCTGGGCGTCGCCGCCGTGGCGACCGGGTGCGGCGTGCCCCCGCCCTCTCCGGCCCCGGGCGTGCTGGGGCGGCAGCAGCAGGTCATGGCCGCGTGCATGCAGGGACGGGGCTTCGCGTACACGCCTGCCGTACCGGGGACTCCCGCGCCGCCGGCCGCCGACGAGTCGCGGCGCCGCTCGGGCGACTACGCGGCCATGCGCGAGTACCGGGCGCGGTACGGATACGGGATCTTCGCCCCGCTCGTCCACCCGAGCGATCCGCTCGCGCACGTCCCCGAGACGCCTCCGCCGCCGGCGGCCCTCCCGGACGCCGACCCGCTGCTCGCGACGGCTGCCCCCGAACGGCCCGAGGTCCCCGGCGCCACCCCCACACGCAGCCGCGCCCCGGAGCCGCCCGCGATCGGCACCCCCACCGTGGAGGCCCGCGTCCCCGACGCCCCCGTGGAGGACCCGGACACCGCGGAGGACCCGGACACCGCGGAGGACCCGGACACCGCGGAGGACCCGGACACCGCGGAGGACCCGGACACGCCCCCGGCCATCGGAACGCCCGTCGCCGTGGAGCCCGGCACTCCCCCGGTGAGCGAGCAGGGGATGGACGGCGGCTCCGCCGCGTACGCCGCGGCCGGCGGCGAGTGCTACGTCACCACCATCAAGCAGACCCTCGGCCGGGACGTCACCGACGCGGCCCACCTGCGCAGGAAGTACGTCCGGGCGCTCGAACTGGCCTGGAAGAACGAGCTGGACACCGATCCCGGGCTGGTCGCCCTGGCGGGCTCCTACGCCACCTGCCTGACCGGCGAGGGGTACGAGGTCGCCACCACCGCGCCCACCGAGCTGGCCACCTTGGAGCGCGACCGCTTCGCCGCGCTCAGGGAGAAGCTGGAGAAGGCCGCCGCCCGCCGCCACAAGGACAGCCAGGGCGAGCGCAGGGACGGCCATGGCGACCTCCGGGGCCGCCGCGACGACCTCAAGGACCGCCGTGACGCCGCCAGGGTGGGCCGTGGCGGGCGCGCGGAGGATCAGCCGTCCTCCATGGACGTGTCGGCCGAGTCGCCCACGGCGCTGCCCGCGCGCCTCGCGAAGCCGTACCTGCGCCGGGAGATCGCCTCCGCCCTCGACGACCTGGAGTGCGGCAAGCGGTTCTTCGCCGTCTACCGGCCCAGGCAGGAGGCGGTGGCCGAGCGGCTGGCCGCGACCTGGGGGCTCGGCCGGTAACGGTCGCCCGCGAGGACGAGCGCCGCCGCGCCGACCAGCCCGGTATCGCCACCGCGCCCCCCGCCCGCGCGTCCGCGGCGAGCACCTGCGCGGTCACGCCCCGATCCTCCCGATACGCGGCCCGGCGCGGCTCCGTGCCCCGGACGTCCCGAGGACGTCCCGGAAGGGACCCCTTGAGGTGTACGGGGCATGGATGCTCAGCCCGTCGGCTGGGCGGGGTCGGCCTGGCCGGTGCCGAACACCTCGTTGAGGAGCCTGTGCTGGGCCTTCTGGAAGGCTGCCGCGATGGACAGGTCGGCGTCGTCCACGCAGTTCAGCGCGGCGGTCAGGGTCTTGCTGCCGTCGGGGGTGCTGTACATCAGCGCCGCGTGGCCCACGGCGGCGCCGTTGTGGGAGATGAGGGTGTCGCCGTCGTCGGTGGTCACCACGAACACGCCCAGGCCGTAGTCCATGTTGGGGATGCCCGTCGGGTGCGGGGTGCACATCTCGGCCAGCAGCGGGGCCGGCAGGAGCTTGCCGCCCAGCAGCGCGGAGATGAACGTGTGCAGGTCCTGGGTGGTGGAGATCATGTCGCCGCCGGTGGAGATCCAGGAGGGGTTCTGGCGGGTGATGTCGATCGTCTTGTGCTCGCCGGCGTCGGTGTAGCGGTAGTAGGCGTGGGCGTGCGGCGCGGGGATCTCCGGCGAGGTGTCGGGCACCACGGTGCCCGACAGTCCGAGCGGCCCCAGGATCAGCCGCTGCATCTGCTCGGCGTAGGAGCGGCCGGTGACCTTCTCGATCAGCAGCCGGGCCAGCACGTAGTTGGTGTTGGAGTAGCTCCAGCCCGTTCCCGGCTCGAACCGGGCCGGCTTGGACAGCGCCAGCTGCACCAGCTCCTGCGGCCGGTAGATCATGAACCGGTTGTCCATCCACTGCCGGCCGGTGGTGCCGTAGGGGATGGGGATCCCGGGCACGATGGTGCCGTCGGCGTGGACCTCGCCGGTGAAGTTGAACAGCCCGCTGGTGTGCTGCAGCAGCATCCGCACCGTGATCCGCTCGTCCAGCCCGAACTCGGGCAGATAGCCGGCCACCGGGGCGTCGAGCCCGACCTTGCCCTCGGCCACCAGTTGCAGCACCAGGGTCGCGGTGAAGGTCTTGGTGTTGCTGCCGATCCGCACGTGTCCGTTGATCGGCGGCTTGGCGCTTCCGCCCAGCTCGGCCGCGCCGGCGCTGCCGGCCCACTGGCCGCGCTCGTCGTGCACGCGCAGCGACAGCCCGACGAAGCCGGATTCGACGATCTCCTCGAGCGCCTTCTGCAGGTGCGGGCGGTCCTGGCCCGTCGCGGCCGCGCTGTCCGCGGTGGCTGCTCCGGCGGCGTCGAGGGCTTCGGTGATCTTGCGGGCCATCTCGGCCGTGGCGGGGCTCGGCCGGTCCTGGTGCAGCTGGGCGGTTTCGACCGCGATGACAACGGTGCCGCGGAAGTTGTCGGCTTCGGCCGGGTCCTGCTCCTTCAGCAGGTTCATGGCCGCGGTCAGGGCCGGCAGCACGCGGTCGGCGATCTCGGCCACGGACGCGCCGGCCAGGTCCTTGCCCTTGGGGTGGTCGGCGAGCACGTGCCCGATCAGACCGGTGGCCGAGCCGAGCGCGATGCTGCCGTTGGCGGCGATCTTGTTCGGCTTGCCGGCGGCACCGGCGGCGGCCATCAGCGACACGGCGCCGTACGCGGCGATCCGCAGGGTGTGCTTGTCCTGGTCGGAAAGGGTGAGCGTCATGGCGGTCCGTCCTTCGGGTCTGGTGTTTCCGGCGCGGCGTCCGCCGCTGCGCCGAGCTTTCACCCTGACCCAAGGTCAACCTCAACCGTGATCTGGCTCACAGCGACTTCGGGGGTTCCGAGACAGACGTCGTGACCGACCAGCCCGGCGGCCGGTCACGTGCCGCCGACGTCGATCCCGAGGATCACGCGCCGTCCGCCGCCCCCGACGAGAAGACGAGCACCGACGCCGTGAAGCCGTGCACGTGGTTGTGGCCGCCGACGGGTCCCACCTCACCCGCCGCGAAGAAGCCGGCCATGCCGATCGGGCCCAGCGTCTCGCGCAGCGCCACCGGGTCGTGGTCGGCGCTGCCGAACATGGCCGAGCCCCGCCCGTTGCAGGAGAACAGCAGCGCTCCGTCCGCCTGCCCGAACTCGGCCTTGTGCGCGTCGAGCAGGTCGTACAGGTCCTCGTCGGCGGTGGCGGCGTCGCGCACCTGGAAGCGGACGGTACGCCCGATCTCCACGATGTCGCCGATGGCCACGGCCTCGCGCTCCGGGTCGATGCCGATCACGCCCCGGATGAGGAAGTCGCCGCGTTCGTGGCGCTCGGCGTACTCGTCGATCGCGATCCCGATCTGCAAGCCGGCGGCGACCAGCTCGCGGTCGTCCTCGTCCAGCTCGCTGACGATGTCCTCCAGGCGGGCCAGCGCGGGCTGCCCGGCGAGCTCCAGCAGGAGGTTGTCCTCGGCGCGGGTGACGACCATGGACGGCCCGATGGGGCGGCAGCCCTGGCTGACCACGGTGCGGATCCGCACCGGACCGCTGAGCACGACGCCGATCGCACCCTCGGTGTAGACCTCGCCGTCGGCGAACAGCCGGACGGAGCCGCGCCCGCCGACGCCGTTGGCCAGGCCGCCGATCAGCGGGAGGTCGCCGAGCACGTCCGCCGAGCGCTCGACGAACGCGTCGGTCGGGAACGAGTAGGGGTCGGCCAGCAGGATCGCCACGTGGTCGTCGGGGTTGCGGTCCGGCAGGCCGACCACCACGAACCGGTCCTCGGCGTTCAGGGTCTCCAGCGCGAACGTCGTCAGCCGCGCCTCGCCGAGCGTGGCCGCCCAGGCGCTCACGGAGGGCGTCAGCTCGACCCCCTGCCCGCCGCCGATCACTCCCGTGGCGCTGCAGCCGATCACGTGCGCGTCGGGCGCGAGCGCCATCGCCCGCAGCCCGGCTCTCGCGACGTCGTCGGGGTCGTCGCCGCAGATGAAGAAACAGACCAGATCGGCCTGCTCGCCGAGTCGTGACAGCGCCTGCCCGACGGCGCGCTCGGCGATCTCCTCAAGGTCCGCACCCACGGCGAGGCCGTCCGCGAAGCGGCTCGTCATCAGGGCCACGCTTCCCGCCTCCCTCGGCAGCTCCAAGTTCCCTAGGCTCCGATTCTCCCCACTAAAGGAACAAGCACGCACACAACGCGTCACTCAATCCTCAAGATCCGTAATCTGCGCCGGACGCGAAACCTCTGCCGCATTCGTCCTGGGGGACGTAGTCTCGATCCCGTGCATCAGCCTCTAAATCTCCGCGAGTTGCGAGAAAGCGGTCACGTTCATCGCACCGTGAAAGCAGAGGTCCGCGAGAACCTGCTGGCCAGGCTGAGGGCGGGCGAGCCCCGCTTTCCAGGCATCGTGGGCTTCGACGACACCGTCCTGCCCCACCTCGAGCGGGCTCTGCTCGCCGGGCACGACCTGGTCCTCCTCGGTGAGCGCGGCCAGGGCAAGACCCGGCTGATCCGCACGGTGACCGGGCTGCTCGACGAGTGGACCCCGGTGGTCGAGGGCTGCGAGATCAACGACCACCCGTACGCGCCGGTCTGCACACGCTGCCGGGCCCTCGCCGAGGAGCTGGGCGACGAGCTGCCCGTCGCGTGGAAGCACCGGGACGAGCGCTACGGCGAGAAGCTCGCCACGCCCGACACGTCCGTGGGCGACCTGATCGGCGACGTCGACCCCATCAAGATCGCCGAGGGCCGGCGGCTGGGCGATCCGGAGACCGTCCACTACGGCCTGGTCCCGCGCACCAACCGGGGCGTCTTCTCCGTCAACGAGCTGCCCGACCTGGCCGAGCGCATCCAGGTCGCCCTGCTCAACGTGCTGGAGGAGCGCGACATCCAGGTACGCGGCTACAACCTGCGGCTCCCGCTCGACGTCCTGCTCATCGCCAGCGCCAACCCCGAGGACTACACCAACCGCGGCCGGATCATCACGCCGCTGAAGGACCGGTTCGGCGCGGAGGTCCGCACCCACTACCCGATGACGGTCGAGGACGAGCTGGCGCTGATCCGGCAGGAGTCGATGCCCGACATCGGCGCCGACGTTCCGGAGCACCTGGTCGAGACCATCGCCCGGTTCACCCGCCTGGTCCGCGAGTCCACGTCCGTCGACGCCCGCTCGGGCGTCTCGGCGCGCTTCTCCATCGCCGCCGCCGAGACCGCGGCCGCCTCCGCCGTGCGCAGGGCCGCGATCACCGGCGAGGAACGGCCCGTCACCCGGGTGTGCGACCTGCCCTGCGTCGTCCACAGCCTGCGGGGCAAGGTCGAGTTCGAGGTCAGCGAGGAGGGCCGGGAGACCGAGATCCTCGCCCACCTGCTGCGCCGGGCCACGGCCGAGACGTTCCGGAGCCGGCTGGGCGGGATGGACCTGTCGGCGCTGACCGACAAGTTCGCCGAGGGCAACCAGGTGGAGTCGGGCGAGCTGGTGCCGGCCGGCGAGCTGCTGCACCGCATCGGCCCGGTCGAGGGCCTCGCCAAGATCATGTCGCGGCTGGGCATGGGCGAGGGCGAGGAGTCCCCGGGGCACGCCGCGGCGGCGCTGGAGTTCGCCCTGGAGGGCCTGTACCTCATGCGCCGGCTGTCCAAGGACGACCTCGACGGGATGACCGTCTACCGCACGTGAACATCGGGGGCCTCTCCCGCGTCAGAGTGAAGGATCCAGCACTCTGACCGGGGGGACCGTCCCATGCGCCTGCTCGCCCACGCCACAGCTCTCGCCCTGTGCGCTCTCCTCTGCGCGCCCGCGGCACCGGCCGCCGCCACCGCCGCACGGGCCGGG
>NZ_JBFAIA010000033.1:0-57483 GCF_040654455.1 Nonomuraea sp. NPDC050691 | reverse complement strand
TATAAAGGACAATATGCCCGAGTCTCTGCGATCGGCGCCACTCCGGGGCCTCTTATCCGGGTCCGACGAACCGGGGGTTACCCTGCGGCCTATGCTCGCCGGGACGGGGGCGGCGGCCGCCCGCTTCTCCGATCGCGCGGTGGCGGCCGTCGCCGACGGGCTCGGGTGGCTGCTCGGCGACGAGGGCGGAGGGTTCTGGATCGGCCGGGCCGGGGTGCGCGCGGCCGTTCACGCGCTCGATCGCGGCCTGCCGTACGGGCCGCTGGTGGAGCTGGTCAGCGCGCACTTCGGCGTGACGGGCGAGCCGCGGCGGCGCGCCGACCGCATCGTGCGGCTGGCACAGGCCGACCGGATGCTGGTGGCGGCCGCGTCGCCGCTCGTGACCGAGGCGGCGGCGGCCGGGGACGGGCCCGCGACGGAGATCGCCGACGAGGCCGCGCGGCGGCTGGCGGCGACGGCGGGCCGGGTGCTCGGCGATGGGCCGATCGTGCTGGCCGGTGGCGTGCTGGCCGCGGACGGTCCCGTGCGCACCGCGGTCACGACGCTGCTCGGCGGACACGAGGTGGTCACCGCGCGGGACGGCGCGGGCGGGGCGAGCTGGCTCGCCGCGCTCGACCAGCTGGGCGACCTCGGCACGCACGCACGTTTCACGGCGGGAGACCGGGCGGCCGCACCACGGTGACGCGAACGTGCGGTTCCGCCCTGCCGAAGCGAGGGGCGCGGCCAGGTCCCGCGTCCAGGTCCGGCGGGGATCAGGGCGCGGCCGGTTCGCCGGGCCGGCTCCCGGCGTCCCCCTTCGCCTGCTCGCGTTCGGCCGCGTCCAGGACGAGGCGGGCGGTGGCGGCGAGCGCGGCGGGGCCGGAGGGGCGCCCCAGGACGAGCGCCTGGTGGAAGAGCGGCCCGAGGGCGGCGTCCAGCAGGCGGGCGGTGAGCCGCTCGTCCGCCGGGCGGCCCGTGTGACGGGCGAGCAGGGCGCCCAGTCCCGCCAGGTCGCGTTCGCGCTGCTCGCGCAGGAACCCGTCGCGCAGCTTGGCGGCGGTCTCCGGGTCGAGCTGGGCGTGCCCGATCAGCGAGAGCAGCACCTGACCGGCCGGTTCCTGGAGGAACGCCGCCACGCGGCCGAGCTGGTCCCTCAGCTCCTCCTCCGGTGACGCCGGGGGAGAGCCGGGACGCCAGGCGAGCGGCTCCTCGGCGTCGGCGGCGAGCGTGTCGAGCAGGATGTCGACCTTGGACTTCCACCAGCGGTAGATCGTCTGCTTGGCCACCCCGGCGCGGGCGGCGATGCCCTCCATGGTCACGCCGGAGAAGCCGCGCTCGACCAGCAGGTCGTCGGCCGCGTTGAGCACGGCCAGCCGGATGCTCTCGCTGCGCTTCGGCCCCGTGCGGCTGACGACGGCCCCCGGGGCCCGGGCGGTCCCGGTGTCATGGCCGGCGCTGGTGGCTCGTTCTTCCGTGCTGATGGCCGCTCGTCCTTCCGCGTGTGCGCGTCGTCTTCGCCGTGCGGCCCGCGGGCCGCACGGGGCAGCCCGATTGTGGCACGGCCGCCGGTGTCAGGCGCGCCGGGACGCCCCGCGGCTCCCGAGGAGGCTCAGCAGGACCGCCAGCGCCAGCACGGCGACCACGGCGCTGAAGATCTCCCCGGCCGGGCGCAGGCCCGTCAGCCGGATCATCACGCCCACCCCCACGGCGGGCACGGCCAGCATCGAGTACAGGATCACGAAGAACGTCGACACCGACGCCCCCCGATGGTCCGGCGCGGCGCGCGTGGTGATGACGGTGACGCCGTACCCCAGGGCCATGCCGGTGGCCAGCCCGTTCACGGCGGCCCCGGCCAGCAGCGCCGGCAGCGACACGGCGGCCATGGCCAGGGCGATCAGCCCGGCGCCGGCGACCAGCCCTCCGCAGGCGAGCACGAGCGCCCGGCCAGGCCGTACGACCCGGTTGAGGAGCTGCCCGGCGGCCGTGCACATGAACGCCGTGAACACCACCACCCCCGTCAGCGTGTGGCTCGGCAGCCGCAGCACCCCGGTCAGGAACACGCCGGTCACCGCGGTCAGCACGCCCAGCACCGCGAACCCCGCCCCGGCGGCCATCGCCGAGCGCAGGAAGTCGCCGCGGATCTCGGCCGGCACGTGCGGGCGCTGCAGGCGCAGGGACGGGCGCGAGCGGTTCGGGGCGGTCTCCGGCACGGACGCGACGCCGACCAGCCCGACCAGCGCCAGCGCGCCGATGACCGCCCACGGCGTGCGCAGCGGCGCCGGCGCCAGGTCGGCCAGGATCCCGGCCAGCAGCGTGCCGCCGGCCAGGCCGCCCATGTTGGCGAACAGCACGACCGTGGCCGGGCGGACCCGCCCGTCCGGCGGCATGGCCTCGGCCAGCGCGGCCGTGGCGGCGCCCGTCACGAGGGCCGCCGACAGTCCCGAGACGACCCGGGCGGCGAGCATGATCGTGACGTCGCCGGCCACGAGGAAGGCCGCGGCCGCGACGATCGCGAGCAGGGCGGCGGCCATGAGCACCGGCCGCCGGCCGATCTGGTCGGACAGCCGCCCGAACAGCAGCAGCCCGGCGACGACGCCGAAGGCGTACACGGCGAAGACGACGGTCACGGTGAACGGCCCGAAGCCGAAGGCGTGCCCGTACAGGGGATAGAGCGGGGTGGGCGCGGTCGTGCCGGCCATGGTGGCCCAGAACGTGAACGCCAGGATCGCGGGTGCGAGGACCCGGGCCCGCCGGGACGGCGGCGTGACCCGGGGGGCCTCCAGGCTCTGGCGCGGGGGACGGCGCATGGATGTTCCTTCCGAGAGTCCGGGATGACGCGCTAAAGACTAGACGCAACGTCGCGTCTAATCAATCAGGGATCCAGCCGGTACAGGCGGAAGAAGTCGTTGTCCACGGGCAGCACCGAGCAGCGGGCGAACCCGGCCTCCTCCGCGTACCGGCGGACCGTGCCCACGCGCATGACGGTGCCCGTGGCGGCGGAGGGGTACTCGACGAGCTGCGTGGGCAGGCAGTGCGTGACGCTCCAGCCGTACATCATCCGCTCGACCTTGTCGCCCGGCGCCACGAACCGGTCGGACACCCGCTCGTCCACCACCAGCACGGCCCCGCCGGGCGCGAGCGCGGCGCGGGCCGAGCGCAGCGCCTCCGCCGGCCGGGGCAGGTCGTGCAGCACCTCCAGGATCATCACCAGGTCGTACGGGCCCGCCGCGGCGAGCCGGCACGCGTCGGCCTGCTCCATCCGGACCCGGTCGCCCAGCCCGGCGCGCTCGGCCTCGGCGCGGGCGTCGGCGATGGACGAGGCGTCGGCGTCCAGCCCGTCCACGCAGGCGTTCGGGAACGCGCGGGCGATCGCGAGCGAGGACCAGCCCTGGCCGCACCCCACGTCGGCCACGCGCGGCCGGGGGGCGTCACGCAGGCGGGCGGCGATGTCCGGCATGGCGGCCAGCCAGGCGTCCGGCAGCTCGTGGACGAAGGCCGGCCGGTTGATGTGGCCCTGCCCGTGGCGGAACGCCCGCCCGTACGACTCGTACGGCACCCCCGCCCCCGTGCGGTACGCCTCGGCCACCTCGGCGATCACGCCCCCGATCCCGGCCAGCATGTGCGCGAACGGCGCCACGTGCGCGGGGTCGTCGGCGTCCACCAGCACGCGGGCGTGCGCGGCCGGCAGCCGGTAGCGCCGCTCGCCGGCCGGCTCCCCGGGGTCGGTGTCCACGAGACCGGCGACGGCCTGCTGCTCCAGCCACTCGCAGGCGTAGCGGGGCGCGATCCCGGCGCGCTCGGCCAGCCCGGCGGCGGTCAGCGGGCCCTCCTCGTGCAGGGCGCGGTAGAGGCCCAGCTCGGCGCCCAGGTAGACGGCGAACAGCTCGAGGGCGCCGAGCGTGTCGTCGGACAACCGCTCGGCCAGCCGCTCCGCGAGCTGCGCGTCCTCGGCCACGTGGATGCTGGAGGTGTCCATGGTGTCCCCCCGGTACGGCACGGAACGGCGCCGTCCCCCCACGACGCCGCGAGCCCCCTCCACCCACGCTAGACGGCGCCTCCCGGACCCGTCCGCGCCGCCTCCCCTCTCCGGGACGGCTCGTGGCATGCGTGGCGTCATGGGCGCGCATCCCTTGGGGCAAGTCCCGCCGCCGGGCCTGCGCGCGGAGCCCCGCGGGGGCTAGGAAAGGCCCATGAGAGCACGAGCGTGGGTGCGGGCCGATCCCTGGCGGGCGCTGCTGCTGCTGGTGGCCGCCGGTTACGGGATCGCCCAGCTGGTCGCGGTGGGGCCCGGCATGGGGCTGGGCTGGGACGAGGTCGTGTACGTCAGCCAGGTCGACCCCCGCGTGAACGCGACGGAGTTCATCGCGCCCCGCGCCCGCGGGATCACGCTGGTCGTCGCGCCGGTGGTGCTGGTGACCTCCTCCACGGAGGCCCTGCGGGTCTACCTCGGCGTGCTGTCGGCGCTGGCGCTGTACGCGTCGTTCGCCACCTGGCTGCGGGTGCGCCCGGGGGCCGTGGCACCGCTGGCGGCGCTGCTCTTCGCGTCGCTGTGGCTGGCGGTGTTCTACGGCGGCGGCGCCATGCCGAACCTGTGGGTGGCGCTGGGTTCGGTGGCCGCCACCGGGCTGTTCCTGCGCCGCGTGCGGGGCGACGGCGGGCGCGGCTGCCTGGCCGGCCTGGCGCTGTGCGTCGCGGGGGTGGCCCTGATGCGGCCTCCCGACAGCCTCTGGCTCGTCCTGCCGCTCGGCCTGGCCCTCGCCTGGCCGGGGTG
Source organism: Nonomuraea sp. NPDC050691 (assembly GCF_040654455.1). NCBI lineage: Bacteria > Bacillati > Actinomycetota > Actinomycetes > Streptosporangiales > Streptosporangiaceae > Nonomuraea > Nonomuraea sp. NPDC050691. The sequence continues at coordinate 52,733 of NZ_JBFAIA010000033.1, read as the reverse complement.
GCGGCGGGGCCGGGTCGCGGTCGCGCTCGTCGCCGGGTGCGCCGCCGGATGGGCGGAGTGGATCGCTGAGGCGTACGCGCGCTTCGGCGGCCTGGCCGCGCGCTGGGAGGCCGCCGGGGCGGCGAACGAGACGGGGCTGCACTTCTCGCTGGCCGAGCACGCCCGGGCGCTGAACGGCCCGCTCCTCTGCCGGCCTCCCGCCCACTGCGGTCCCGCCGTGACGCCCTGGGTGCTGTGGTGGAGCGCCGTCCCGCTGCTCGTCCTGCTCGGCCTGTACGCGGCCCGGCGCCGTGGCCGCCTGCCCGAGGCCCTGGTGCCCGCCCTGGCGGGCGTGTCGGCGGCCGTGCCGTACGTCTTCCTCGTCGGGTACGCGGCTCCCCGTTTCCTGCTGCCCGCGTACGCCTTGCTGGCGTTCCCCGTCGCGCACGGCGCCCTCGCCCTGCTGGAGGGAGCCCGGCGCGGGCCGGCGCGCCGGGCCGGCGCCTGCCTGGTGGCCGCGGGTCTCCTCGCCCACCTCACCCTGCAGGGCGTCACGCTGGACAAGGTGGTCTCGCCCCGGCTGGCCCGGAGGGAGGCCGACGTGCGGGCCGCCCGGGCGCTGCAGGCCCTGGGCTTGCGCGGGCCGTGCCTGGTGTACGGGCAGAACGCGGTGCAGGTCGCGTACCGCGCGGGCTGCGTGGGGCACACGGTCCTGAACTGGCCGCGGCAGAGCGAGGACCCCGCGGCCGTGCGCGACGCCGCGGCCCGGGGCGAGCGGGTGGTCGCCGTGGCCCGGGGCCGCGCCGTGCCGGCGCCGTTCCTGCTGGCCTGGGAACGGCGGCCGCTGGAGGGCGTCCGGCCCGGACGGTGGTACGCGTACCTCCCGCGCTGAGCGCCGGGCGTGTCAGATGGTGCCGAGTCCGGTGAGGATGAGGGCGAGGCCGGTCTCGAACATCCTGCGGGCCTCCCGCTCCATGTAGGGCTCGCCCGGCGCGGGCTCCTCCACCGGACCCTCCGGCGGCGTGCTCTCCAGCCAGGCCACCGCGGGGAATCGCGCCGCGAAGTCCGGCGCCACCTCGGCCAGCAGGCCCGCCCGGTCGTGCCACCACCGTTCGTCCGTCACCCCGGTCGCGGCCTCGGCCTGCCGCGCCTCGGCGATCGTGCCCGCGGCCCCGCGGACGAACGCGAACAGGGTGCCCACCACGTGCCGCACCCGGCCGGGCGGGAGGCCGCCGCCGCGCAGCAGGCCGAGGAGCGTCTCCAGCATCGCGTACTCGTGCGGGCCGAGCACCGGCCGGGCCTGCGACACCTGCAGCATCCACGGGTGCCTCAGGTACAGCGCCCACAGGTCCCGCGCCCACGCGGTCACGGCCGCCCGCCGGCCCGCCGCGAGGTCGTAACCGTCCGGCAGTTCGGCCAGCGCCTGGTCGTACATGAGGTCGAGCAGCTCGCCCTTGCTCGGCACGTACGTGTAGAGGGCCATGGCGGTGCGCCCCAGCCGCTCGCCCACGGCGCGCATGGACAGCGCGGCCATCCCCTCGGCGTCGGCGACCTCGATCGCCGCGGCCACGATCGCGCCGACGCTCAGGCCCGGCTTGGGTCCCGGCCGGCCGCGCGTCTCCCCGCGTGTCCTCCCGTGCGAGCCCGCGCCGTCGGAGCGCCAGAGCAGCGCCATGGACCGCCGCGCGTCGCCCTGCCCGGCGAACACCACCACGCCGCCCACCTCACCCTTCGCCGACCCGAAGATCTCCGTACGGCATAAGGATATGGGTCGTCAGGGCCGGCCGGTGGCCCCGAGGGCGCCGCGCCGCCGGCGTCAGCCGCCCGAGGCGGGCGCGGCCGATGCCCGCAGGAGGGTGAGGGCCGCCTCCCGGGCCTGCCGGCCGGTGCCGGCCACGCCGTGCAGGTCGGCCACCACGGCGGCGCCCTCCATGAGCACGAGGATCTGCCGCGCCAGCACGTCCGGCTCGGCGGCGCCCGCGCGGGCGGCGATGCCGGACAGCAGCTCCAGGTGGCGGTCCATGTGGCGGGCCGCCGTCTCCCGGGCGGCGCCCTCGTGGTGCTGCACGGCGGCGTTCACGATCGCGCACCCGCGGAACCCCGGCTCGGCGTACCACCCGGCGAGCGCGTCGAAGATGGCGCCGAGCTGGTCCGCGGGCTCCGGCCCCGCCGCCGCGGCGGCCTCGCGCAGCCAGCGCGCCACCCGGTCGCTGCGGGCCTGCAGCGTCGCCCGCACCAGCCCCTCCTTGGAGCCGAAGTGACGGTACAGCGTCTCCTTCGACACGCCCGCCCGGGCGCAGAGCCCGACCACGCCCACCCCGTCGAGTCCCTCTTCGTACAGCACCTCGGTCGCCACCAGCAGGATCTGCTCGCGGGTGCGCGCCGGGTCCAGCGTGACGCCCTTGTCGACTGGCATGCCCTCGATGGTACCGATCGGTTCGATGTCCTGCTACCGTGCAACTTCGTACCGATCGGTTCGATCTCTTGGAGCGTACGCGCATGACGCCGGACCCCCTCGTCACCGACCCCGCCGCCGGCCTGCTGCCCCCGGCCACGACCCCGGCCGTCACCTTCACCAAAGGCGGCGAGACCCTCCTCGGCGTCCTGCACGTGCCCGCCGGGCCGGGACCGCACCCGGTCGTGCTGCTGCTGCACGGGTTCCCCGGCATGGAGCGCAACTTCGACGTGGCCCACGCGCTGCGCCGCGCCGGGTACGCGACGCTGGTGTTCCACTACCGCGGCTCGTGGGGGATGGGCGGGTCGTGGTCGTGGCGGCACGTGCTGGAGGACACCGCCGCCGCCGTCGCCGCCCTGCGCGGGCCCGGCCTGGCCGCGGCCCACCGGCTGGACCTGTCGCGGCTGGTGGTCGCCGGCCACAGCCTCGGCGGGTTCGCCGCGCTGATGACCGCCGCCGCCGACCCGGCGATCGCCGCCGTCGCCTCGTGGGCGGGGTTCGACTTCGGCGCGGTCGCCGCCGCCGTCCGCGAGGGCCGGGAGAAGCGGGCGACGTACGTGGAGGCGTTCGGCGAGGACCTGCTCCCGCTGCGCGGCACCGGCGGCGAGGCGCTGGTGGCCGAGATGGAGGCGGCGGGAGAGGAGTGGCGGCTCGCCCGGCTGGCCCCGCGGCTCGACGGGCGGCCGGTGCTGCTGATCGGCACCAGCCGCGACACGGTCACCCCGCACACGGTCCACCATGAGCCGCTCGCCGCCGCCTTCCGCGCCCGCCCGTCCGGCACGCTGGAGGAGCACCTCTTCCCCGCCGACCACGCCCTGTCGGACCATCGGGTGGCGCTCACCCGCGCCCTGCTGGGCTTCCTGGACCGGCACGTGGGCGCGACCGGCTGAGCGACGCCCGAGGGCACCTCAGCGGGACCGGCACGCCGGCGCGAGCGGCTGAGCTCCGCCCAGGGCGCCCCCCGGGGGGGCACAGGACCGGGGCTCGGGACGGGGCTCAGGAGCCGGCGAGCCCGCTCGCGAGCATGGAGCGCAGGATCCGGCCGAGCGTCTCGGTGTCGCCGGGGCCGAGGTGCGAGGCCAGCCGGGCCAGGTTGGCGGCGTGGTCGGTGAGCGTGGCGTCGATCACCCGCCGGCCCTCGGGGGTCAGCGTGACGCGGAAGCTGCGCCGGTCGGCCGGGTCGAGGCTCCGCTCGACCAGCTCGGCCGCCTCCAGGCGGTCCAGCCGGTTGGTCATGCCGGCCCGCGACATCATCAGCACCGCCGACAGCTCCGACGGGATCATCGTGTACGGCGGCCCGGACCGGCGCAGCGCCGCCAGCACGTCGAACTCGCCGGGACGCAGCCCGTGCCGGGTGAACACCTCGTCCACGGACGCCTCGACCACCCGCGCCGCCTGGGCGAGCCGCCCGAAGACGCCCATGGGCGACAGGTCGAGGTCGGGCCGCTCCCGCCGCCACTGCTCCAGGATCACGTCGATCGCGTCCCGCGCACCGTCCTCGTCACTCACGGTGCCCGATCCTAGTGCCCGATTCTGAGACGTTCCCGGGGCGGTCGTACGATCTTCGGATGAGCACCCCGAACGGCGCGGCCCCGGAGCTGCGCACCACCCGGTTGACCCTGCGCCGTCCCGCGGAGACCGACGTGGACGCGATCCTCGCGATCCACGCCGACCCCGCGACCTGCGCCCACAACCCGTCGGACGCGCTCACGGACCGCGCCGAGGCCGAGGCCCTCTACGGGCGATGGAACGACCAGTGGGAGCGCCACGGCTACGGTTACTGGACCGTCCGGGCCCGTTCGTCCGAAGGGGTGCTCGGCTTCTGCGGCGTCAAACCCATGGACCTGCACGGCAGGGACGTGCTCAACCTCTTCTACCGCTTCGCCGCCGAGGCATGGGGCCACGGCTACGCCACGGAGGCGGCGACGGCGGTCGCCGCGTGGGCGGCCCGACACGTGCCGGACCTGCCGCTCATCGCCCGCGTCCGCCCCGCCAACGCCGCCTCGCAGCGCGTGGCCGTCAAGGCCGGCCTGACCCGCGCCGAGCACCTCGACGGCCCCGGCTACGACGGCTTCGACTGGATCTACACGGCCGCGCCCACCGGCTGACGTCACGTCACAGGCGGGCCACGCGCCTGTGACGCCACCGCCGGCCCACAGCCTCGCCGCCCCGGCGCCGGCGGGTGGCCGATATCGGCCAACGGGCGCCTGAACCGCGGCGGCTTATTGCCGCCGGTTCGTCCGGGTGAAAACGTCGGCGCATCGACGGAGAGCGCCTAGGAGATCACCATGAGCGAAAACCCGTCCCACCCGGCCAACCCGCGGATGGAGCGGATGCAGCGCGTCCAGACGGCGATCGAGAAGACCAGGATGGCCTCGGCCAAGCTCTGGAACCCCTGGGAATCCGTGGTGGAGGACGGCGTCGAGATCAAGAAGATCAAAGTGGCGGCGGGCGGCGGCCAGGTGCCCGAGACGATCCCGCTGGGCCGGAGATTCGCCGACTACGGCGATCTCAAGCTGAGACTCCTCGCCAAATCGTGAGATCGCGCGGGACCGGCCGGGCCGGCAGGCCGTGCCCGACCTGATGCTCGTCACCACGTTGCGGGCCTGGTTCGACCACCCGCAGCGGCACGCGCCGGTCTGGTACCGCGTCAAGGACGATTCCGTTGTGGGCGCCGACGTCGTGACGCGACCCCGCAGGTGATCGCTGAGTTGATCACTCGAATCCGCCGCCGCAGGCTCAGGCTTCACCGGCTCCGGGTGCCTGCCTCCGGAGGCTGTGCGCCAGGTCGGTGAGGGTCGTGATGGCCTGGTCCACCGAGGTGCCGGTCAGCCCGGCGACGGTCTCCTCCGCGAGATCCCGCCACAGTTGCCGCAACCGCAGGATGACCTTCTGCCCGTCGTCGGTCACTCGTACGACGTTCGCACGCGCGTCCTGGACCGCGGGGATGCGGCTGACCAGCCCCGCCGCTTCGAGCTTGCGCACCATGAGGGTGATGCTGGGCGGTTCGCAACCCGCTCCGGCGGCCAGTTGCCGCTGAGTCTGCGGGCCGTTGGCGTGGAGCAGGAACAGCACGGCCTCATGTCCCGGGTGCAACCCCAGCTCCGCGAGCTTGGCGGCGGCTCGCGCCCGGTGTTGCAGGGCGATCATCCGGATCGCCCCGTTCAGCGCCTCGGCCCGTTCGAAGTCCACCAGACCACCTTGCGCCAGAGATCATTACGTGCATAATGATTACGCGCATAACGTTATTCGCATAATCATTTGTCGAGTCCACAAGGGAGATCACCATGCGGGTAGTGAGCTTCACCTCTTTCGGCGATCCTGGCGTGCTGACCGTCGCGGAGGCGCCCCTGCCTCAGCCCGAAGAAGGGCAGGTACGCATCCGCGTCGAAGCCGCGACCCTCAATCCGGCCGACGTCGCCGCCCGTTCTGGCGCTTTCGGCCCGATGCTGCCAGCCGGGCCCCGCTACGTCCCCGGCTGGGACGTGGCCGGCATGGTCGACGCCGTCGGACCGGCCACGTCCGGCTTCGAGCTGGGGGACCGGGTCGTCGGCATGTCCGACTGGCTGGCGACCAAGCGCGGCACGCACGCCGAGTTCGTCGTCCTGGACGCCGCCGCGATCGCGCCCGCCCCGGCCGGGATCCACCCCGCCGAAGCGGCGACGCTCCCCGTCAACGCCCTGACCGCCGACCAGGCGCTGGACCTGCTCGGCCTCGCCGAAGGCCAGACCTTGGCCGTCACCGGAGCCGCCGGCGCGGTGGGCGGCTACGCCGTCGAGCTGGCCCGCCATCGGGGTCTCGACGTCATCGGCATAGGTTCCGCCCAGGACGAGACCTTCATCAGCGGACTCGGAGCGGCCTTCCTTCCCCGCTCGGACGACCCGGTCCACGCCCTACGCGCGATCGCGCCCGAAGGCGTCGACGGGCTGCTGGACGCGGCGGTCATCGGCCCTCAGACGCTGGCCGCGGTCAGGGACGGTGGCGCGTTCGTGAGCATGATGCCGCCCGCCACGCCAGCGGCCGAGCGAGGCATCAGGGTCGAGACCGTCTTCGTGCGGAGCGACGGCGCGCGCCTCCGCGACCTGGTCGCCCTCGTCGAGCAGGGCCTGCTCACTCTCCGGCTTTCCCGGACCTTCGCCTTCGAGCAGGCGGCCGAGGCCCACGAACTGTTCGCCAAGGGCGGCATCCGCGGCCGCCTCATCCTGGTGCCCTGAGGCCGGCCATGAACCATGAGGACGAGTTCGCCCGGGCATGGGCCGATCCACGTAACACCCGCTTCGAACCCCCGCCCGTCGACATCAATCGCGTGCTCGCCGAGCGGTACACGACGGATGAGCCTTTCACCTTCACCCGCGCGATGCTCTGGGACCTCGAGGTCCGCAAGGCGTGGCATCCCGACATCTACCTCCCCTATGTCGTACGGGACCGGAGCGCCTTCACCTGGAACGCCTCGGACGACCTCATGACGTTCAACCGCTCGTCGCAGCAACGGCGCTGGCTGGAGCAGGACGACTTCGGGCTGGTCCTGGAGAGAGTCCACCTGAATCCCGCAGAGCGACGCGTCACCTTCATCGGCGCGGCGCACCTGCCCGGTCCGACCGGCGCCACGCTGCGGGCGGGAACCAGGCAACCGCTCTTCCACATCGAGCACGGGGTCGGCGGCGACGAGAAGGAGCCGCTGAACCTGTGGCGGATCGTCCATCTCACCCAGGAACCGGACGAACGCCTCGCCCAAGCGCTCAGCGGCCGCGTCTCCGGGGGCCGGCTTCCCGGCTTCATCGAGATCTACATGCGTTCAGTCCTGAGCGTCCAGCTCGACAGGCTCGACGCCACCTGACGATCAGCCGGCCAGGGTACGCCGGGCGCCCGAGGGAGGTCCGAGGGGGGTGATTGAGGTGATGATGCTGGTGAGCAGCAGTACCGTTTACCGGTCACTTCGGAGAGCGCTCGAGGGCCGATCGGGCCCGGAATGTCGGTGAGAAGGAACAGCGCCCCGAGGCTCGACATGGGCTCTGGGCGTGAACGCCTGCGACTTCCGGACGCCCATACCCTGCTTGCCCACGAGGTGCACGACGGAGCTGGGTTCATCTGCGTGAGGTGGGCGGGGCCGAACGGCGTAACAGCGATGCCCTGGCCTGTCGTCAGCGGCCGATCTTGTCCAGCTCGGCGAGATCCTCGTCGGAGAGCGAGAGTCCCGCGCCTGCGATGTTCTCACGTAGGTGCGCCACCGACGAGGTGCCGGGGATCAGCAAGATGTTCGGCGACCGCTGCAGCAGCCAGGCCAGGGCGACCGACATCGGCGTCGCGTCCAGCCGGGAGGCCACGGCCGTGAGCGCCGAGGACTGCAGCGGGCTGAAGCCGCCGAGCGGGAAGAAGGGCACGTAGGCGATGCCCTGCTCGGCGAGCTCGTCGATCAGCCCGTCGTCCTGGCGGTGGGCGAGGTTGTACATGTTCTGCACACACACGATCGGCGCAGTCGCCTGTGCCTCGGCGACCTGTTCCGCCGTCGCGTTGCTCACGCCGAGGTGCCGGATCAGGCCCTGCCGCTGGAGTTCGACGAGTGTTTCGAACGCCTCGGCGAGCGAGCCGGGCTGGGGCCCCTGGGCGTCGCCGAGCCGGAGGTTGACCACGTCCAGCGTCTCGAGGCCGAGGTTCTCCAGGTTCTCATGGACGGCCCGGCGCAGGTCGTCGGGCCGCCGGGCCGGTGGCCAGCCCCCGTCATGGTTCCGGGTCGCGCCGACCTTGGTCACGATGTGCAGCGAGTCCGGGTACGGGTGCAGCGCTTCGCGGATCAGCTGGTTGGTGAAGCGCGGCCCGTAGGCGTCGGCGGTGTCGATGTGGGTGATGCCGAGGCCGGCGGCCTCGCGGAGAACGGCGAGTGCGCCGTCGCGGTCGGCGGGCGGGCCCATGACCCAGGGGCCGGCGAGCTGCATAGCGCCGTAGCCGAACCGGGTGACGGTCAGATCGCCCAGGGTCCAGGTGCCGCCGGGAAGCGGGGCGGAGAGCGTCCTCATGCCGTGCCTTTCGTGTTGAGCCAGCTCGACAGGTCAACGGGAGCGGGGCGTCACCAGGCCTGTCTCGTAGGCGAGCACGACGAGTTGGGCGCGGTCGCGGGCGTGGAGCTTGGTCATGGCGCGGCTGACGTGAGTCTTGGCCGTGGTCGGGCTGATCACCATGCGGGCCGCGATCTCGTCGTTGGACATGCCACGAGCCACCAGGGCCGTCACCTCCCGCTCCCGGTTCGTCAGTACCTCCAGGCCCGCGGGGGACGGCTCGGGGCGGTGGGCGACGTACTCCGAGATCAGGCGTCTGGTGATCGAGGGCGACAGGAGGGCGTCTCCCCGCGCGGCGATCCGCACGCCCTGGAGCAGGTCGGCGGGTTCGGTGTCCTTCACCAGGAAGCCGCCCGCCCCGGCACGCAGAGCGTCGAAGACGTACTGGTCCAGGCCGTAGTTGGTCAGGATCACCACATGCACGTCGTTCAGCCGCTCGTCGGCGGCGATGCGCCGGGTCGCCTCGATGCCGTCCATCACCGGCATCTGCACGTCGACCAGCGCCACATCAGGACGGTGCTCCAGGGCCAGGGCCACCGCTTGTTCCCCGTTCGCCGCCTCGGCCACCACCTCGATGTCGTCCTCGGCGTTGAGCAGGGCGCTGAAGCCGGCCCGGATCAGCGCCTGGTCGTCGGCGAGCAATACGCGGATCATGACGTGTGTCCGAGGGGGACGACGGGCTTCGGCTCCTCGCCAGAGGACGGCCTTGCTGAAGGCTGGTCTGCGGGCTCGGTTGCGGACTTGTCCGACGCCCTGGCCGACGGGTTCTCGGAAGGCATGTCTGAGGGCCCGGTCGAGGTCATGTCTGAGGTCTTGGTCGAGGGCTTGGTCGAGGTCTTGTCAGATGTCATGTCTGAAGGCATGGTCGAGGTCATCATCCGGGTCCCGGCCGACGTCTCGGTGGACGTCTTGCCCCGGGTTTTGCCTGAGGTCCTGTCCGGGGTTCGGTCTGATGTCTTGCCTGAGGTCCTGGTGGACGTTCGGTCTGATGTCTTGCCTGGGGTCCTGTCCGAGAGGGCGTCTGAGGGCGGGCCTTCTGGCTTCTCCGGCTTCTCCGGCTTCTCCGGCCGCTCTGGTTCCTCCAGCTGTCCTGAGGTTTTCGTGTCTTTCAGGGCCTCCGCGGCCGCCGGGGCCTGTGACCTTTCCGGATCTTCGGATGGCGTGAGCCGTTGTGAAGCTTCGGGGAGGGGGTGGGCAGCGGGGGAGGAGGGGGTGAGGGCGGAGGAACCGGCCAGGGGAAGCTCGGCCTGGACGGTGAAGCCGCCGCTGGGGCGGGGCTCGGCGCGGAGGTGACCGCCGAGGGCCGTGACACGTTCGTGCATGCCGCGAAGGCCCACGCCCGGCACCGGAGTCTTCGTGAGGGAGGCCCGGCCGTCGTCGTCCACCTGCACGAGCAGCGTCTCGTCGCCGTACCGGATGCGTACCGAGGCCGACGCGGGGCCCGCGTGACGGGCGATGTTGGTGAGCGCCTCCTGAACGATGCGGTACGCGGCCCGGTCTGCCTCGGCCGGCAGGGGACGCCGGTCGCCCTCGATCGTGACGCTCGTGGGCAGGCCGGCGGACCGGGCGCGGCCCACCAGGTCGTCGAGCCGGTCCAGGCCCGTGGCCGGAGGGTCGTCGGCCGAGTCGCGCAGCACCTCCAGTGTCGCGCGCAGCTCCCGCATCGCCTCGCGGCTGGCCTCCTGGATCGCGAGCAGCGCCTCGGGGACCTCCTCGCCGCGCTTGCGCGCCAGATGGACGGCCACCCCCGCCTGCACCTTGATGATGGAGATGCTGTGGGTGAGCGAGTCGTGCAGCTCTCTGGCGATGCGCAGGCGCTCCTCGCCGGCCCGCCGCAGCGCCGCCTCCTCGCGGGTGCGCTCCGCCTCGGCGGCCCGGTGCTCTGGCCGGTGACGTCTCCCGCACCGGCAGGGAGGTCGTCGCGCTCGGCGTGTCCGTGGCCAACCGGTGTCCGTTCTGTGTCGGCGCGCACGCCACCCTGCTGCACGCCACCGGAGAGCACCGGCTGGCGGAGACGATCGCCGCCGGCGGCACACCCGACGATCCCGGGCACGCGGCACTCCTGACGTGGGCCACGGCCACCCGCACGCCCGGCGCCGCCGAGCCGGCCGCGCCCCCGTTCCCGCGCCGGCACACGCCCGAGTACGTCGGCACGGCGTTGACCTTCCATTTCGTCAACCGCATCGCCTCGGCGCTGCTCACCGAAGACCTGCTCCCCGGCGGCCTGCAGAGGTCGCGCCTGGTGCGCAGCGCCGGGGGACGGGCCATGGCCCGCACCGTTCGCAGGCGGCTGACATCGGGGGAGAGCCTCGTGACGCTGGAGGGGCTGCCGGTCGGCCGGGAACGCGGCTGGGCCGCGGGGACGCCGATCGGACGCGCGTACGCGACCCTCACCGCGGTCGCGGGCGAGGGAGAGGCTCTGCTGTCGCCGCGGGCCCGCGCGTTCGTCCGTGAGGCGGTGATGGCGTCCGACGGTTCCCATCCGCCGCTGGGCGGCTGGCCATACCTGGGGTCGCTGCCCGCCCGCGACCGGCCGGGCGCCAGGCTCGCGGTGCTCGCCGCGCTGGCGCCGTACCGGGTGACGGACGCCGACGTGTCCGCCTGGCGGGAGAGCGGGACTCCGGGGAGAACGGTAAGAGCGGGGACACCGGAGAGAGGGGGGACGAGCGACCAGGATCTGGTACGGCTGGTCGCGTTCGGCGCGATGACCGCGACGGCTCATGTGGAGGCCGCCATCACCGCCGCGACGGTCCAGGCGGGGCATGCCGTCACCGCCGCGACGGCTCATGCGGAGGTCGTCATCAACGCCGCGGCGGTCCAGTCGGGGGATGCCGTCACCGCCGAGACCACCCGCGCGGTCCCCGACTGATTCTCGACTCCTCGACCTCATGTGACCGCGAGCGTGTGCTCACCCGAGCCGAAGCCCGCCCGGCACGGTGTGGGGTCATGCTGTGGCCGGCAGGCTCGCGGCCCTCGGATGAACGACTCAGCGGCAGGTCTTGCGATAGGCCAGTTCCGGGATGTGTTCTCGCCACTCGGGAGCGGACAGGCCGCCGTCCTGGCGGCAGATCGCGGCGACGGCGGTGTCCGGATCGACGGTGATCTCACGTAAGGCCCCGTCGGCGGTTGAGACGAGGAGTGCCGTCCGGTTGAATGCCACGGCCGGCGCCGATGAGCTGGACCGGGAGAGGGCGGACGATGACGGTTCCGCCGGGCCGTACCTGGGTCTGGCCCCGTACGACATGGGTATCGACCTGGGCGATCCCAACACTTCCAGCGTCGACTACGACACGGTGGAGAGCACCACCGGATTCGACCTGGTCATCCCCGTCTCCCTAGTACTCCAGCCGTAGATCGTGATCTTCAGGTCTGATTCCCGTGCACGGTGCAGCCCACCGGCAGCGAGACCACGAGGTGAAACGGCGGACCTGGTGCTCGTCCAGTCCGGCCAGGCCCTTTCCGGACTGGAAGGTCTCCTCCACCCGCCATCTCGACCCGGCGACCCGTACCAGCGTGGCCAAAGGCACCGGAGCCGGCGACCAGCAACGGTAGCAAGCCAGTTCACCGGTGGTGCGGTTGCGGCGGATCAGCGGTTGGTGGCTCGCGAACTTCCCCCCGCCCGTGGTGACTTCGGCCGAGCAAGCAACGGCGAGCACGTAGCCGACCTGGCGCTCTTCCAGCGCGGCCCGCAGCTTGGGGTTGCCGCCGTAGACCTCATCGCCCGCGACCCAGCCCACACGGTGCCCGGCGTCAAGGAACCGGAGGACCTCGAACGCCTCCTGCCAGCGGGCAGGGTCTACGCTGTGACTCGCGGCCACCGCATGATCTTCAGTCTTCACACCGATGATCAACGGTGGCCGAGCCCGTCTTCACCGCCCCTCGGTCACGACGTGCGAAGACGGGGCCGCGTCCCTTCCGTGTCCCGCACGGGGCACGCAGCGTTCGCCCGCCGTCTCGTGCCAGGAGGACACATGCGACGCGGTGAAGTCTGGTGGGTCGACTTCGATGAGCGACGCCCGGTCGTCCTGCTCTCGGACGAGGAGTCATCCGGGTTTCAGGCCATGCAGGTCGTTGCGCCAGCGGGCGTCGACATCAGCGGCCTGGGCGTTGAAGTGGCCGTAGGAGCCCCGGAAGGACTGCCCTTCGAAGGCGTGCTGCGGTTCGCGTTCCCGCGTCCGGGCTTTACTCCGTGCACATGGCTGACAACCGTGGCCCGGGACGACCTGATCGAGCGGGCGGGCGTGTTGTCCTCCGCGAAGCTCAGCGAGGTTGGAGAAGCCCTCCGTGCCGCTGGAGAGAGGAGGGAGTGGACCCCGATGACGGCTGCCAGGATCAGCGAGATCAAAGATGCCCGCCGTCTCGAAGGACTCGAGTAGCGGACGCCTGTGCCGCCCAGCTCGATCTCGTCGACGACTGACCGCTGCCCCCTCTCCGCCGCACTCCAGCAACAAGATCACGATCTACGGCTGTAGTACTAGGGAAGGTGACCATCACCAACCGCGGCCCGGGCACCGCCCATGTCCAGGTGTCGATGCGCGGCTGCTTCACCGCCCCCGATGCCGGTCGAATACGACAACCCCCGTAACTGCCCGTCACGGAAACCAGCCCCGAAGAGGGCGAGGCAGCCACCACAGGCGCACCTGGCCGCAGCTTCAAGGCGCAGGCTCGGAAGGGCTTCAATCGAAGCGGTGCCCCCGGCGTGTTCGAAGGCAAGGTGTGGTGGCATGCCCCAGCGCCCTGTGAGCTCTACATCGATGCCGTGGTCCGCGGCACCCGCTCAACCCCGGAATGCGTCGGCGCGCTCGTCCGGATGGACGGCAACGTCTACAGCAACCGGACGAAGTAAGTTGCCTGCGGCAGAGGTGCTTCAAGACACATCGAGGGCTGGTTCCAGAGAACGGCCACCCGGGTCGGCTTCAAGGCCTGCCAGGTCAACCGGAAGACCGGGCGCTACAGCTGGCGCGACCGAGTGGAAATGACGAGGCCGGGGCCGTCCGCGATGACGCGGCGGCCCCGGCCGGCCCTCTCGGGCGGGCGGCGTGCCTCAGTCTCTCGCACGGCTGCTCAGCGTCTTGCGCCAGTGAAACCCGCCCGGCAGGTTCACCGACAGCGTCTTGCGGCCGTCAGCGGTCTTGGTGACCCGGAACAGCCGGTTGCCCCAGCTGTGTCCGACGCCGCCCCGGGACAGGTTCAGCCGCAGCGGCCCCACGTTGATCGACTTCCGGTAGCTCCAGCCCATCGCCGTCCTCCCTGGACTTCTCTTGACTTCAGAGACTTCGGAACGACCACCAGCTACCCGGGAAAAGCGAGATATATCGGGTTTAGTAATGTCCGCGGTAATGCCGCTTGCCGAACGTCTTGCCGAGGTGGAAGCCGCCGGGCAGCCGCAGCGACACGTGCCGGCGGCCGTCGGGAGTGGTCGTGACGTGGAACCGGCGCCCGCCGAAGCTGTGGCTCACGCCGTGCCGTGACAGGTTGAACCGGAACGGCCCGACCTTGATCGACTTGCTGTAGTGCCAGCCCATGTTCCTCCTCCGGCATAGGCGTCGCCCCGGGCGCGCCGGGCCGACGAGCGGTACCCGGACAACGGGCGGCGGCCCGCCGTGGTTCCCGAGAAACCGGCAAATCGGGCAGCGGCCACATTTCTCAGCAGATCTTCATGAACCGGCGAGAATGCTTTGAGACAAGCCGGAGAACGTGGGAGTCACCGCAAGAACCCCCGTACCGAATGGGCTTCCATGACACCCATGAAGATCAAGCTCGTGGCGGCGGCCCTCGCCGCCGGCCTCGCCTCAGCGGCCTGCTCGGCGAGCGAGCCGGCGCCCGCCGCCACCGTCTCGGCCGGCACCACCGCAGGCGCCACAGCGGGCGCAGCGACAGGCAAGGTCTCGGCGAACACCGCCGACGAGTCCCGGATCGCCGCCGCCCTCAAGGCGGCCGGCGTCGACAACCCCGAGCGGTGGGCCGAGGAGGTCGTCGAGTACCGCCCGTACGCGGCCGACGACGCCGATCTCACCTCGTTGCGGCAGAACCTCGCCAAGTACAACCCGGGCGAGGACACCGTCGACAAGATCGTATCGGCGCTGACGCCATGACCGTGACCCTGCGCCAAGGCCTGCTCGGAGTCGCCGCGATCAGCGTCGGCGGCGCCGCCTTCGAGCTGGCGGCCGAACGCCACTGGCAGTCGTTGGAGCAGCTCGTCCCGTGGGCGACGCTGGCCGTGCTCGTGATCGCCCTCGGGGTGTGCGCGTTCGGCCGCTCGCCGCGCGGGGCCGCCGTCGTCCGGGTGCTCGCCGGGGTCGTCCTGCTGGCCGCGCTGTTCGGCGTGTACGCGCATGTGTCCGCCAACCTCGCCTCGGGCCCGCTCGACCAGGCGTACGCGGACACGTGGGACACCCTGAGCCCGCTCACCCAGTGGTGGTACGCCCTGTCGAAGACCGTCGGGCCGACGCCGCCCCTCGCGCCCGGCATGCTCGCCCAGAGCGCGCTCCTCCTCGTGCTGGCCACGTTCGCCTCCCCACGGCGGCCCGGTGTGCCGGCGGAGAGCGTGACGCGGACACCCGCCTGACGTGGTCCCCGGAGAACGGCGGGACGCGGGCGCCCGCCTGAGGTGATCCGCGGCGCGTCCGTGGCAGTCTGCCTCTTGGCGGCAAACGCGGCCGCACCGAGAGGAGCATGCCATGACCATCGCCGTCGAACCCGTGACGGGTCCCGTCGCCGAGCACGCCGAGGGACCCGTGTGGTGCGCCCGCTGGGGCGGCCTGCGCTGGGTCGACATGCTGGCCGGCGACGTGCTGCACCTGGACGCGGACGGGACCGTGCGCCGCCGCCACGCCGGGAAGGTGGCGGCGGTCGTCCGGCCCCGCACGGCCGGCGGCTACGTGGTGGCGGCCGAACGCGAGCTGCTGCTGGCCGACGCCGACGACCTGGACGCGCCGCTGCGCTCGCTGGGGGAGCAGTGGAGCGACCCGGGGATCCGGATGAACGAGGGCGGCTGCGACCCCGACGGGCGCTTCTACATCGGCACCATGGCCTACGACGAGACGCCGGGAGCCGGCGACCTGTACGTGGCCGAGCCGGACGGGTCGCTGCGCGTGGTGGTGCCGGGGGTGACGATCTCCAACGGGTTCGGCTTCAGCCCGGACGGGTCGCTGGCCTACTACGCCGACACCTCGACGGGACGGGTCGACGTGTTCGACTACGAACCGGGACGCGGGCTGTGGGAGCGGCGGCCGTTCGTGTCCGTGGACCCGGAGCGGGGCGCCCCCGACGGCCTGACCGTGGACGCCGAGGGCGGGGTGTGGGTGGCGCTGTGGGGCGGCGGCGCGGTCCACCGCTACGGCCAGGACGGGACGCTCGAGGCGGTCGTGGAGCTGCCGGTGGTCAACGTGACGGCGGTGACGTTCGGCGGGGACGGGCTGGACCGGCTGTTCGTCACCAGCTCGGCCCGCGGTGTGGACCGGGCCGAGCAGCCCGCCGCCGGATCGGTCTTCACGGCCGATCCGGGCGTGCTCGGCCGCCCGGTTCTCGAGACGACCCTGTGACGAAACCCCTGTCACACGACCGCCTCTGTGACGAGACGGCTCAGCGTGCCGACTCCCTGGCCGAAGGCGACGACGATCCGCCCACCCGGGGCGTCGGCCGAGGCGGGGTGCCCGGCCTGGCGGCCCCGCCCCAGCCGCGCCCCGCCCCAGCCGCGCCTCGTCCCGCCGCGCCTCCGTCAGCACCCGCCGACCCTGGGGGAACCGGCGGCCGGGCCGAGGGGGACGGCTCAGGAGGCGCCGGACGGCAGCGGCTCCGTCAGGGGCGCCGGCCGGAGCCCCGGGCGGGGCGTCAGCAGGCCGGCCCGTGAGCGGACGGCCTCCGTGGCGGCCAGCAGCTCCGCCTCGTCCGCGAGCGTGCTGTTGCCCTCGTACGTCACCCCCTGCGGCGGCGCGTCGGCCCCCATCGGGTCGGCGTCCCACACGTTGCCCCGGACCACCGCGCCGTCCTCGTGGGACTCGCCCTGCGGGCCCGCCAGGTAGACGCCGCCCCCGTCGGCCATGACGCTCATCGTGCCGGTGGTGACGTTGCCCAGGATGCGGGTGCCGCGCCCGGAACCGGCGACGATGCCGCAGTGCGGCGTCTCGGCGATGTGGTTGCGGGAGAGCGTGCAGCCGGTGGTGCCGAGCAGCGCGACGCCGGGGGAGCCGGGGTGGTCGAGTCCGACGTGGTGGATCCAGTTGTCCTCGGCCAGCACGTCGCGGGCGCTCCCTGTGACCGTGAGGGCCCCGGCGGACAGCGTGTCGAAGTCGCAGCCGCGCACCGTCACGTCGGCGCCGCCGTGCACGCCGACGCCGGTGGCGCCGAGCCGGGTGAAGCGACAGCCGTCGACCGTCACCCCGGACACGCCGTCGAGCACCACGCACGCCGGGATCGTGGCGGACTCGCGCGGCACGGTCACCGAGCCCACGCCCTCGCCCAGCGACACCGTGTCGATCGGGCCGCCCTCGTAGAAGCCGCTCCCGTGGTAGTGGAGGAACCCTTCCGGGCCGCCCGGCCGGGTCCAGGTGGCGTCCGCGAACGTCAGCCCGCGCAGCGACACGTCCCGCGCGCCGGTCACGCGTAACAGCGTCTCCAGGGCCGGGACGACCACGTCCTCGGGCCGCTCGCCCGGCCGCGGCAGGTAGCGGACGACGTGGGCGCCGGGCGCCGAGCGGTCCAGCACGAACGTGCCGGGGAGCGTGAGGAACGCCGCGTCGTTCTCGATCCGTGTGGGCAGGCCGAGGCCGCGCGAGGTCACGCCCTGCCACGTGGAGTTGTACAGGTCGAGGGCCCGGCCGAACGCGGGCTGCGCCATGGTGATCACCGTCGTGCCGTCCTCGGCGGTGACGGCGGCCACGCCGCAGCGGGCCTCGGTCCACGGGTAGACGCCCCGGTGGACGAACTCGACGTCGCCCGGGTTGCGCCAGCTCAGGGGATCGGCGCTGTCGGTGGTGTAGCCGGTCTCGGTCATGGCGGCCGTGCCGGGCAGGGCGTCGATCGAGGCGCGCTCGGCCCTGCGGCCCGCCGCGTAGAGCTGGCGCGGCTCCAGGCTCCCGACGACGGCAGCCCACACCCCGCCGGTCTCCTCCCGTACGGTCACCCGGCGCCCTCCGCTCAGCACCACCTCCTCCTGGTCCGGGGTGCCGTAGCCGAAGGCCTGGTAGACGACCCGGTGGCCGTCGCGGCCGGAGTCGGCCGCGGTCAGTTCCAGCGGCTCGTCGAGGGGGTAGGTGCCGCCGCGGAGCTGCACGAGCACGTCGCCGCGGCGGCGGCGCGGGCCGCCTCGCGGGCCCGGCCGGGCGTGGCGAACGGCCGCTCGCGCGTGCCCGGTCCGGAGTCGTCCCCGCCGGGGGCCACAAAGAACTCGATCATGGACGGGTCCTCCACAGTCGTATGTTTATGATGTACGCAAGGTGTATACCATAAACGTGATGGCGAGAAGTGACGCGGAAGATCCCGGGCACGGCATGGAGCTGCTGTGGCGTGACGCGGACGGCGGCGCGAGGCGCGGCGCGCGGCAGGGGCTCGACCTCGACCGGATCGTGCGCGCGGCCGTCGAGCTGGCCGACGCCGAAGGGCTGGCCGGGCTGTCCATGCGCAAGGTGGCCGACCGGCTCGGGTTCACCACCATGTCCCTCTACCGGCACGTGCCCGGCCGTGACCAGCTCGTCGAGCTCATGCGCGACGCCGTCCTGGCCGAGCTCGCCGGGCCTGAGGGCGCGGGCGACGAGCCGCCCGCACGGGGAGGGGCGCACGCCCCGGCCGGGGAACGTGGGAGCGCTCGGTGGAGGGAGCGGCTGGAGGCCCTCGCGCGGCAGGGCTGGGAGCTCCGCAGGCGTCACCCCTGGCTCGCGGAGGGGCGCGGTCTCCGCCACCTGCCCGGCCCGAACGCCGTCGCCTACTACGAGCGCATGCTGGCCGCCGTCGCCGGCACCGGCCTGCCGCCCTCGGAGGTGCTCGCCGTGGTGGATCTCGTCGGGCGGTTCGTCGACGCCGAGGCGCTGGTGTTCGTGGAGGCCGCCGAGGCCGAGCGCCGCAGCGGCGTCAGCGACGAGGAGTGGTGGGACGCCCGGCGGTCGCTGTTCGAGCGGTTCGAGCGCTTTCCGACGATCACCCGGCTCTGGGAGCAGGGCGGCTACGACCACCCCGAGGACTCCTTCACCTTCGGCCTGGCCCGGCTGCTCGACGGGATCGAGCTGCTCGTCCGGCGGCGTTCCGGCGCCGAGGAGCGTGATGAAACGCGTGACGAAACCTCGGTGTGCCGGGTGTGTGGCACGCCGGTCGAGCGGCCGCCGTCCGGGCGTCCCCGCGCGTACTGCTCACCGGCCTGCCGCCAGCGCGCCTACCGCGAGCGCCGCGCCACCGAAGGCGCCTGACGCCGCACCCCGCCCCAGCCGCGCACCCGCCCGAGCCACGCATCCGCATAGCCGCGCACCCGCGCGAGCCGGCCGCCCGCGTGGAAGGGCACACGAAACGGCGTGCCCGGGCATGATGTCCCGGGCACGCCGTGTCATCCGTCAGGCGGTGCCGCCGGAGGCTAGCCGACCGTCAAAGTCAGCCCGTACGCCGACAGGGCCTCGTTGACCGGCTGGTGGTAGGTCGTGCCGCCGATCGAGCAGTTGCCGGACCCGCCGGAGGTCATGCCCTGGGCCTGGCTGCCCGAGATGAACGAGCCGCCCGAGTCGCCCGGCTCCGCGCACGCGCTGGTGCGGGTGAGCCCGGTGACCGTGCCCTGCGCGTAGCGCACGGTGGCGTTGTGCTGCTGGATGGTGCCGCAGCGCCAGCCGGTGGTGGAGCCGGAGCGGCAGATGGACGCGCCGACCGAGGCCTGCGTGGAGCCGCGCACGGTCACGTTCGCGCCGCCGGAGCCGCGCACGTACGGCGTCACCGTGTTGCCGGGGGCGGCGACCCAGGCGTAGTCGTTGCCCGGGAACGAGGAGCCCTGGAAGGTGCCCGTCGGGTTCGTGGTGCGGGAGCCGGCCCGGCCGCAGTGGCCGGCGGTGACGAAGCCGGGGGTGGTGCCGCGGGTCACGGAGAAGCCGACGCTGCACCGGCTTGAGCCGATGTAGTACGGCGCGCCGCCGACGATGTTGATGAACGTCTGCGGGGACTCGCCGCTGACCTGCACCTTGACGACGCCCTGCTCGGCGCCCGCCTTCGCGGCGAGCCGGTCGCCGGAGCGCTGGTCGGGGGCGACGACGACGACCGAGTTGGTCGTCACGTCGACGTACCAGAGGGTCGCCTTCGTGCCGGAGGCGGCCTGGTCGAGCCGGTCCTTGACGGCGGTGAGCTGCGTGAGCGTCCGCGCCACCACCACGGGCTGCGCGCCCTGCGCCTCGATGGAGGCCGTGGCCGCCGGGTCGGTGGTGGCGACCATGAGTTTGGAGGCGTCCGCGTTGAGCCAGGACCCGCCGTACGAGGCGCCGAGCGATGAGCTGAGCCGCGCCTCGGTGGCGGCGGCGCGCTGCTCGTTGGCCAGGCGCGTCAGCGCCTGCTGCTCGGAGAGGCCGAGGTCTCGCTGGAGGGCGTCCACCACCTCGCGGGGAGCTTCGTCGCCGGGAGGAGTGGGTGCGGCGACCGCGGGGGTGAGGGGGGTGGCCAGGCAGGCGGCGACGATCGTGGCGCCGACCAGGCCCATGCGCTTACTCCACATGTGCACTCCTTTGTGGGGGGTGCTGTCAAAGTATCGACTGGGTTGGATCCGGCTAGTCGTCAAAGGCCACCTATCACCGTGATATGGAGGCGGACCAGCGAACCGTCACGGACGGCAGCCCTTCCGTGGCCGCCCGTGCCGACCCACCCGACGATCACCGTACGTCACCTTGATCCGGATCCCAACGACCCCGGACCACCCCGGCGAGCCCCTCCCTTTCGCGCCTTTCGTGAAGTTTCCGCGCCCGGGAAGCGGGCCGGCACCGCCTTTGGGCGCGGGCCGCGGCGTCTTTGGGAGGGGAGCGGGCAGACCAAGGTCCGATGTGGCGGGGGCCGCGCCCCGCCTAGCGTCGCGGCATGACGCAGCCGTCCACTCCCCCCACCTCCCCGGCAGGTCGGGGTCATGAGGTCGCCCCGGCCGGCCGGGTTCACGAGGTCGACGCGGTACGCGGGTTCGCCCTCGCGGGCATCCTGGTCGCCAACATCGGCTTCCTGGCCTACCCCGGTGACGCCACGACCGGCGCCATGCCGATCCCCGACGGGCCCGTCGCATCGGTGATCGTCGCCCTGGTCCTGACCAAGTTCTACGTGATCTTCTCGTTCCTGTTCGGCTACTCCTTCACGCTCCAGATGCGCGCCGCCGAACGTTCGGGGGCGAGCGTGCGGGCGCGCACCCTGCGCCGCTGCCTGGGGCTGTTCGTCATCGGTGTCGCGCACGGCTTCCTGCTGTGGTTCGGCGACATCCTCACCCTGTACGCGGTCCTCGGCGTGGTCCTGCTGGCCCTGCGCGGTCTGCGGCCGAGGACGGCCGTCATCACCGGGGCCGCGATCATCGGCACGCTCACCCTGGCCATGCTGGCGCTCGCCGTGCTGTCCGCGATCGACCCGCCCGGCGTCCCGGCCGAGGCGTCCGACCCCGCCGAGGCGGCCCGCGTCCTGGCCCTGGCCACCGGCGGGCCGCTGGACTTCCTGCGGATGCAGGCCGCCCTGTACCCGCCCCTCGCGCTCATGATCTGGGCCTTCCAGGGGCCGACGGCGCTGGCCATGTTCCTGTTCGGCCTGGCGGCGGGCAAGACGCGACTGCTGGAGGGGCTCGGCTCCCGCACGCGCCTGCTGCGCCGGGTCCAGTGGGCCGGATTCGGCGCCGGCCTGCCCGGCGGCGTCGTGTACGCCTGGAGCACGTCCCGCGGCGGCGTCGCGGAGGTCGCCGGCCTGGCCGTGAACACCCTCACCTCGCTGCTCCTCGCCGCCGCCTACGTCGCCACGCTCGTGCGGGTCATCGGCCGCTTCCCCGCCGTGGGGCGCGCCCTGGCGCCCGCCGGCCGGACGGCCGCCTCCAACTACCTCGGCCAGTCGCTGCTGGTCGCCCTGGTCTTCACCGGGTACGGCCTGGCGCTCGGCGGGCGGCTGGCGCCGATCGCGGTCATGGGTGTCGCCGTCGCGATCTACGCCGTGCTGCTGGCGCTGAGCGCCTGGTGGCTGCGCTCGCACCGGTACGGCCCCGTCGAGTACGGCCTGCGCCGTCTCACGCACTGGTCCGCCCACTCCTTGACCGAGCGCTCGGTTGGGAGATATATCAGGTCATAGACATATGTAGGGAACCCGATATTCAGCCGGGAGGCGGTCGTGGCCCGTACCCAGGACCAGCGGCGGGCCGAGACCCGTGCCCGGCTGATCGACGCCGCGGCCGACCTGTTCGCCCGCAAGGGCTTCCACGCCGTCTCCGCCGAGGCCGTGGCCGAGGCGGCGGGCCGCACCACCGGCGCCCTCTACAACCACTTCGGCGGCAAGGAGGGACTGCTGCTGGCCCTGCTGGAGGTGTGGAAGGACCAGACGGCGGCCGAGCTGCTCGCCGGGTTCGAGGACGTCACCCGGCTCGACGAGCGGCTGGCGGCCCTGTTCGAGGTGCTCACCCGCGACGACGGTGATCGCGGTGCGTCATGGCTCCTGCTGGAGATGGAGCTGTGGCTGCACGGCGCGCGCGATCCCGAGATCGGCGAGCCCCTCGCCCGCAGGTACGCCGGCATCCGTGCCCGGCTGGCCGAAGGGCTGGCCGGCTGGGCCGACATGGCGGGGGTGCCCCTGCGGCGCTCGCCCGAGCAGACGGCCACGGCCGTGCTCGGGGTGCTGATCGGCTGCGCGGTGCAGCACCGTCTCGACCCGCCGGCGGTCGAGACGCGGGCCGTCGTCGAGAGCCTGCGCGACCTGCTCGGCCTCCCGTACGGCCCACCGCACGACCGGGCGTCGCCGTACGACCGGTCGTACGGCGACAAGCCACCCGAACAGCCACCCGAAAAGCCGGCCGAACCCGTCTAGACCGTCCCGCCTGGACCGCCCCCGCCGGACCGACCCGCCCGCCGCACCCGCACCCCCACCTCTCCCGACTCGCGCCGAAAGGGGAGCACCCATGCGGATCAACCTGTTAGAGGACGCCTGGGAGCAAGAAGTTCCGCACGAACAGTTCGCCTACCTCCGCCGCCACGCCCCTGTCTACTGGCACGACATCCCGGAGGACACGGGCTTCTGGGCCGTGACCCGCTACCACGACGTCAAGGCGATCAGCCGCGACACCCGCACCTGGTCCACCGAGGTCGGCACGGCGTTCCTCCGTGACCAGACCCCGGAGTTCATCGAGGTCGCCGGCCTCATGCTGCTCAACATGGACCCGCCCAAGCAGACCCGCTACCGCCGCCTGGTCAGCGCCGGTTTCACCCCGCGGACGATCGCCCGGCTCAAGGACCAGGTGCGGCGCAGGGCCGAGCGCATCGCCGACGGCGTCCTCGACAAGGGGGGCGAGGTGGAGTTCGTCACCGACGTCGCCGAGTACCTCCCGCTGCAGATGATCTGCGACCTCGTCGGCGTCCCCGAGGAGGACCACGCGATGATCTTCGAGTGGTCCAACCGCATGGTCGGCTTCCAGGACCCCGACTTCCGCACCACGCCCGAGGACGGCGAGATCGCCGCCGCCGAGATCTTC
Organism: Nonomuraea sp. NPDC050691; assembly: GCF_040654455.1. Taxonomy (NCBI): domain Bacteria; kingdom Bacillati; phylum Actinomycetota; class Actinomycetes; order Streptosporangiales; family Streptosporangiaceae; genus Nonomuraea; species Nonomuraea sp. NPDC050691. Next base: position 29,593 of record NZ_JBFAIA010000033.1, on the reverse strand, counting down.
CAGTACTGCGACGGCCTGGTCGAGGAGCGGCGCAAGCACCCCCGCGACGACATCCTCACCAGCCTGGTCGAGGCGGAGATCGACGGCGACCGGCTGACCCGGGAGGAGATCGACGCGTTCTTCGTGATCCTGTGCGTCGCGGGCAACGAGACGACCCGCAACCTCATCGCGCACGCCATGAACGCGCTCATCGACCACCCGGACAGCTACCGCGAGCTGTCCGCCGGCCTCGGCGACGACAAGCTGTGGCACACCGCCACCGAGGAGTTCCTGCGCTGGGGGTCGTCCATCCACAACTTCCGGCGCACGGCGACGCGCGACACCGAGCTGCACGGCCGGCGCATCGCCGAGGGCGAGAAGGTGGTCACGTTCTACATGTCCGCCAACCGGGACGAGACCGTCTTCCCCGACCCGTACACCTTCGACATCCGCCGTGACCCCAACGACCACGTGACGTTCGGCGGCGGCGGCCCGCACTTCTGCCTGGGCGCCAACCTGGCGCGGCTGCAGATCACCTGCATGATCAGGGAGCTGCTGCGCCGCTTCCCGGCGGCCGAGCACGCCGGGCCGGTCCGGCGGATGCGCTCCGACTTCATCAACGGCATCAAGCACATGCCGGTCCGCTTCGCGACCACCGCCTGAACCCCCTGGCCGGCTGAACGTCCTGAACGTCCCGGTCAGGGTCATGAGCCCGCCCGCATGGTCGCGGGCGGGCCCGTGCGGTCTCAGGTGGGGGTGCCGGTGTGGTCGCGATGGGTGAACATGTCGATGAGCACCCGCACCGGCATGTCCGCCTCCGTGTGGTGCCGGAAGCTCCGTTCGGCGTTGATGCTGTAGTGGTTGCGCCTGCCCACGCGGATGGGGTTGAGGTAGCCCGCCTCCCGCAGGTCCGTGACGATGCCCTGCGCCGACCGCTCGGTGATGCCGATCGTCGCCGCGATCTCGCGGACGCGCACCTCCGGGTTGCGGGCTATCTCCAGCAGCACGCGCGCATGGTTGGTGAGGAAGGTCCAACGGGACTGACCGCCGGTGATGTTGCCCATGAAACTCACTCCGTAGGCCCGGGCGGGGATCCGGGGCTGGATGTCACCCAAGATTTTATAGCGAAAAATCTTTCCTGTATTCTCATACACGCTTACCCTTGGGGGCTACAAGAAGCGCCGCGAAGGTTGGTGATCTCCGGTAGAAAGGGCGACCGGCAAGGGAGGCGACGACGTGCTCAAAGGCGACACTCCGCGCTTCCGGGGCGAGACCCCGGTGGGCGAGCGGGTGCTGTACGCCGACGGGCTCCTGCGCGTCACCTCGGCCGACCGCTCCGGCGCGCCGGCGGTCGCGCTCGTCGGCGAGGTGGACCGCACCAACAGTCCCGCCCTGGCGCGCGTCCTGCGCGAGGCGGCCGGGTCCGGAGGGAGCGTCGTGATCGACGCGGCGCGGCTGTCGTTCGTCGACGTCTCCGGTGTGCGCGTGCTGCTCGGGCTCGTCCGCGAGGGCGCGGCCACGGTGATCGAGGTGCCCGACCAGTTGCGCCGCCTGCTGGCCATGCTCCACCAGACCCTCTAGCCGACCGGCCCAGCGCGAGGATTCGATGACATTGCTGACCCTCACCACCCGGCGGCTGCCCGGCGCGAGCGTGATCGCCGTCGGCGGCGAGGTGGACGCCGTGACCGCCGGCCGGCTCGAGGACTTCATCCGTGAGGCGTGCCCCGGCGTGGGGGAGCGGCTCGTGCTGGACCTGAGCGAGATGCCGTTCATGGCCAGCCCGGGCCTGCGCGTGCTCATCACCGCCGACGCGCTCCTCCGCGACGTCGGCGGGAGCCTGCACCTGGCCGGGGTGCGGCCCGCGCCGGCCCGCCTCCTGGAGATCACCGGCACCACCGGCGTGCTGCGGATCCATGCGACGGTCGACCACGCCCTCACCGCTCCCCTGGACGACCTGGACGACCTGGACGAGCGGGGCGCCTGACGGGCGCGTCCGGCCCGTAACCCTCCAGAGGCACCAAGGCGCGCAGCCGCAACATTTACCGCAAGCAGAACCTCGTGCGCCCCTCCATCAGTACTGTCGGTATATAACGCACTTCGCAGCGTGATCGATAGAGTGGGGTATCAGGCAGTCTTTCGGGGGGATTCGCCATGACCTATCAAGCGCGGCACCACGTCACCGGCTGGGTGGGCTGGGTGTGGTTCGCGGCCGTCATGATCATCATGTCGGGCCTCTTCAACGTGATCTCCGGCCTGTACGCGATCTTCAGCGGCGACTTCTACGTCGAGACGGCCCGGCGGCTGTTCCTGTTCAACCTCACGGGGTGGGGGTGGGTGCACCTCCTGCTGGGGATCCTGCTGTTCGCGGTCGGCGTCGCCCTGCTGGTCGGGCAGACGTGGGCGCGCGTCATCTCGGTCGTCCTCGTCATGCTCAACGCGATCACGCAGCTCATCTGGATCGCCGTCAACCCCTGGTGGTCACTCGTCGTCATCGCGGTGGACCTCGTCGTCCTGTACGCGCTCATCGTCCACGGCCGCGAGGCCAAGGAGATGGCCGAAGGGTGAGAGCCCGCCCGGTGCGCGGCCGTCACCTCCCTGACGCCGCGCGCCGGGCGTCCTCGTGTCCGCGCCCGGGGTAGGGCGAAAGCGGATGAAAGCCGACGTATACCCTCGTCTGGGTTGATCTGGGTTGAGTCGTCGGTCGGGGGCGTGGCGTGCCACTGGAACAGGTGCTGGTGTTGCTGGTGGCGGCGGCCGGCGCGGGATGGGTCGACGCCGTCGTGGGCGGCGGCGGGCTGCTCCAGCTCCCGGCGCTGATGGTGGCCGGCGTGCCGCCCGTCCAGGCCATGGCCACCAACAAGCTCTCCTCGGTGTTCGGTACCGCCTCCGCCGCCGTGGCCTACGCCCGTACCACCAAGTTCGACCGGCAGGTGGCGCTCCCCGGCGCCGGGCTCGCCGTGGTCAGCGCCGGTCTCGGCGCCTCGGCCGCGGCGGCGATCTCCGCGGAGGTGCTGCGGCCGGTCGTGATGGCCGTCCTGCTGAGCGTGGCCGCCTTCGTGACGTTACGGCCGGCGCTCGGCTCCATGCCGCAGCCCCACCTGCGGACCCGGAACCGGATCACGGCCGCCGTCGCCGTCGCGGGCGTCGGCATCGCCTTCTACGACGGCATCATGGGCCCCGGCACCGGGACGTTCCTCATCATCGCGTTCACCACGATCCTCGGCCTGGACTTCGTCTCCGCGTCGGCGTCCGCCAAGATCATCAACACCGGGACGAACCTGGGCGCGCTGTTCGTCTTCGCCTGGCAGGGCCACCTGCTGTGGGGCCTCGGGCTCGGCATGGCGCTGTGCAACATCGCCGGCGCGCAGGTCGGCGCCCGGATGGCGCTGCGGCGCGGGGCGGGGTTCGTGCGGATCGTGCTGCTGGTCGTCGTCGTGGCCATGGTGATCCGGCTCGGCTGGCAGCAGTTCGCCTGACGACTCCGGGGGACCGCGGGTGGCGCGGGCCGTCCCTAGACTGGCGGCATGCGCGCCAGCCGCCTCCTGTCCCTCCTCCTGCTCCTGCAGACGCGCGGGCGCATGACCGCCACCGAGCTGGCCGAGGAGCTGGAGGTGTCCATCCGCACCGTCTACCGCGACGTGGAGGCGCTGTCCGCCGCCGGCGTGCCCGTCTACGCCGACCGTGGCCCGGCCGGCGGCTACCAGCTCCTCGACGGCTACCGCACCCGCCTGAACGGCCTGACCGCCGAGGAGGCGTCCTCGCTGTTCCTCGCGGGCCTGCCCGGCCCGGCGGCCGAGCTGGGCCTGGGGGAGGTGGCGGCCACCGCCGAGCTGAAGCTGCTCGCCGCCCTCCCGCCCGAGCCGCGCTCGTACGCCTCACGGATGCGCGAGCGCTTCCTGCTCGACGTGCCCGGCTGGTACCGCGGCCCGGACGAGGCCCCTCACCTGAGCGCGGTGGCCGAGGCCGTGTGGGACCTTCGGCCGATCCGCATGACCTACCGGCGGTGGGGCAACGAGGAGGTCGAGCGGATGGTCCACCCGTACGGGCTGGTCCTCAAGGGCGGCTCCTGGTACCTGGTCGCCGCCCCGCCCGGCGGGACGCCGCGCACCTACCGCGTCTCGCGGATCCTGACGCTGGAGACGCTTCCCGGCCGGTTCGAGCGGCCCGAGGGCTTCGACCTGGCCGGGTTCTGGCACGCCTACGCCAAGGAGTTCCGCGAGCGCATGTACACCGCCGAGGCCGTCGTCCGGCTGGCCCCCGGCGCCGACAGCCTGTTCGCGTACACGATGGGCGGCGACGCCGTGGCCGCCGCGATGGAGGAGGGCGCCCCGGCCGACGCCGACGGGTGGCGCACCGTGACCGTCCCCGTCGAGTCGCTGCGGCACGCCCGCTGGCTGCTGCTGCGCATGGGCGCGCTCGTCGAGGTGGTGGGGCCGCCGGAGCTGCGCGAGCTGATGGCCGAGGCGGTCGCCGAGCTGGCCAAGATGTACGGGCTGACGGATACGGGTTTCCCGGCGGGTTCGTCTACGGTTGGGGCATGACGAACGACCTGGCTTCCCTCGTGCGGCAGGCGCAGGACGACGACCCGCTGCGGGCGCTGCAGGCCACCACGGCGCTGCGCCACGAGATCGAGCGCATGGAGGCGGTGCAGGTCCGCAGGGCGAGGGTGGCCGGGCTGCCCTGGGCGCAGATCGCCGACGCGATCGGCGTCAGCAAGCAGGCCGTCCACAAGAAGTACGGCCGCCGCTGACCGGGCGCAACCTGAGAGGCGCCTCACCTTCGTTAGGATCGGCTCCATGCGCAAGGACGCCGTGCACAACCGCGAGCGCCTCCTGCGGGCGGCCAGGTCGCTGTTCGCCGACCGGGGGCTCGACGTGCCGCTGGAGGAGATCGCCCGCACGGCCGGCGTCAGCATCGGCACCCTCTACAACCGCTTCCCCACCCGGCAGGCGCTGGTCGACGCGGTGTTCGAGGACCGGGTGACCGCGGTGGCCCGGCTGGCCGAGGAGGCGCTGGCCGCCGACGACGCCTGGGAGGGGCTCGTCGCGTTCCTGACCGGCGTGTGCGAACTGCAGGCCGCCGACCTCGGCTACAACGACGTCGCCGTCCGCGGCGCCGCGGGAGGTGACACCGCCGGCGGCTACCGCCTGATGCGGCGCATCGTCGATCGCGCCCACGCGTCAGGGCAACTGCGCGCGGACGTCACGCTGGAGGACATGGCGTTCGTCACCTGGGGCATCGCCGCGACCGTCCGGGCGACGTTCCGCGTCGCGCCCGGAGCCTGGCGCCGCCACCTCGCGCTGACGCTCGACGGCCTGCGGGCCTCCTCGGCCTCCGAGACCCGGCCGCTGCCCGCGCCGCCCCTGACGCCGGAGCAGACGGCGGCCCTCATGCCCGAGTGCGGCTGACCGGTACGGCCAGGAGGCGGGCTCGCCGCACTGGGGGTTGGCTGAATCGCCGATCCACCGCCGGCGGCCTCGTGGTGTGCACGGCCCCCGGCTGCATGGGAAACTGCTGGGGTGACCGCACGACGTGTCGCCTACCAGGGCGAGCCGGGCTCGAACTCCCACATGGTGTGCAAGCACCACTACCCCGACTGGCACACGGTGCCGTGCGCGTCCTTCGAGGAAGTGTTCGCGGTGGTGGAGAACGGCGAGGCCGAACTGGCGGTGATCCCGATCGACAACTCGATCGCCGGCCGGGTCGCCGACATCCACCACTTCCTGCCGACCTCGGACCTGTACATCATCGGCGAGCACTTCCTGCGCATCCAGTTCAACCTGATGGCGCCGCCGGGTGCGACTCTGGACACCATCAAGGCCGTGCACAGCCACGTGCATGCCCTGGGCCAGTGCCGCCGGGTCATCCGCAAGCACGACCTGGTGCCGGTGATCGCCGGTGACACTGCCGGCGCTGCGCGCGAGGTGGCCGAGGCGGACGACACGACCCAGGCGGCGATTGCGCCGCCGCTCGCGGCGGAGATCTACGGCCTGCACATCCTCGCCCGCGACGTCGAGGACGAGGAGCACAACACCACCCGGTTCGTGGTGCTCAGCCCGGAGTTCGTGCAGGCGCCGCGCGACGAGGGCCCGGTGGTCACCTCGTTCGTCTTCAACGTCCGCAACCTGCCGGCCGCGCTCTACAAGGCGCTCGGCGGGTTCGCGACCAACGGCATCAACATGACAAAGCTGGAGAGCTACATGCTCGGCGGCCACTTCGCGGCCACCCAGTTCCTCGCCGAAGTCGACGGGCACCCCGAGGACCCCGGCCTGAAGAGCGCGCTGGAGGAGTTGGCCTTCTTCACCACGGACGTGAAAATCCTCGGGGTCTATCCGGCCGACCCGTTCCGCGCCGACTGAGTCTCCAGAAGAGCGCCAGCGCCCCCTTCTGGACCACCGTCCATTCGGCGGCCTGGGCTTGTGCATGATCGTGAACTCGCCAGCCATGTCCCAGCCTCGTCGTGTCGGATTTCACAGTGGTTCAGGCCACCCGACTGCATCCGTCATGACCCGCGAAACCCTAGGGCGAGACGCATTTGATCGGGAAGTCACGGCAAGCCGCTCGACGCCGCTCTGCTGGCGCAACTTCTCGTTCGGATGCTCATGCTCCGGCACCAGCACGATCATGAAGTGTGGGGTTAACCGGCGTTGCGCAAGCCGCCCCTTGTTCCTCCGCGGCCGACCCGGAAGGCTCGGCGTCGGGGGCGGCCGCCGTGCCGTCGATTCACGAGGGAGGATCGTGAAGGACATCGGATGGGGCATAGCGGCGGCCGGCGCCATGGCCAGGACGCGTCCATCGCCGATCCGGCACTCTATCTTGCGATCGTCCGCTTCACCGGAGCGGCAGGGTGGTCAGGGAAAGGCATCTCATGATTGAAGCCATCGCCAAGGTCCGTGGCCTGTCCACGGCATTGGTCGCGTGCTCGTACGGAGCAGCGGTGCTGACGCTGACATGGCTCACCCAGGACGGGCACGTCGGCGATGCGATGTACGGGGTGATGGCCATGATCCTCATGGCCTTCCCGCTGTCCCTGGCCGGCGGCTCCTTGTACGGGACGCTGCAGCAACTGATCTACCCGAAGAACCATGACGATCCAACCTATGGGGTGGACTACCCATACGCCTGGGACTACGTCCTCATGGCGTGGCCAGGGGTCGTCATGGCGATCGTGCTGGCGTCCCTGCTGGCATGGCGGCGCACTCGTACGGCGGGGCGCGTCATGGGATGGGTCCTGGCCGCGGCCGTCATCGTGACGGGAATGGGGACCATTTTTGACAGCTGGGGGCCACGCCGGCCTTATGGCTTGCCGTACCTCGTCTACGGACTGATCATGATCATCGGGTTGATCGCCGTGAATAGGAGGTCGGCTGTGGAGAAGGCCGTCACTACCGACGTCTAGTCTGCTCCTGCCCTCCCTTCCTCGGGCAGGGCATGCATGACAGCGAGTTCCCAAGACGACACGCTAAATGCATACAGCGACGGGTTTTGCGCTTGCCGGTGGCGATGATCAGGTCCTCGCGGATCTTCTCGACGGGTTCGCCGGCCGCGCGGCGCCGCAGTACGGTGTGGATCATATCGTCGGTGATCACGGTGGGACGCCGACGACACAGACCGCCGACACGGCGGGAGCCGCCTGCACCGTGGGGGTGTGTCCTGGCGGTCATCCAAGGTCAGCGTCGTGGACGAGAATGGCCGCCTGCACCCGGTTGGCCAAGCCCAGCTTGGTCAGCACCCGGCTGACATGCGCCTTCACCGTCGCCTCTGTCAGCCTGAGCTCCCGCCCGATCTCGGCGTTCGATAGGCCGCGTGCCACAGCCCTGATCACGTCTTCCTCCCTGGCGGTCAGCGCCGCAAGCCGCTTACGAGCGGACTCGGCGTGAGAGGGGGCCTTGCCGACGAATGAGCTGATCAGCCGTTTAGTGATGGTGGGAGAGAACATGGCCTGGCCCGCTGCGACCGTGCGGACAGCGGCGGCTAGATCTCGCGGCGGGGTGTCCTTGAGCAGGAAGCCGACAGCGCCCCGCCGGAGCGCCTCGTGGATGTACTCGTCCAGGTCGAGCCTGCCTCGCCGACGATCACCCTCTCGCCCGCCGCTTCCAGGATCATCCGCAACCCTGATCTGACCAGTGCCTCGTCATCGACGATCAGCACGCGGATCATACGGTGGGAATCTCGGCCCGCACCTGGAAGCCGCCCTCATACCGCGGTCCGGCCTCCAACCTGCCGCCGACCAGCTCGACGCGTTCTCGCAGCCCGACTAGGCCCCAGCCGGAGCCGGGCAGGTCGCCGTCCGTCGCCGTGGGGGGCTGGTTGCGGATGAGGACCTCCAGTTCGATGGGCCAGTATCGGACATACACGTCGGTCTCGGCGTTGCCCGCGTGCTTGTGCACGTTGGTCAGCGCCTCCTGGACCACCCGGTAGGCGGTGCGCTCCGCAGTGGGCGAAAGCGGGCGGGCCTCACCCTCATCGTGGCGGTTGACCACGATGCCCAGGGCCCGGGACTGGTCGAGCAGCCGGTCAAGGTCTGCCAGCGTGGGCTGCGGGCCGCGTTCCGGATCCGGCGAGCGCAGCACACCGAGCACCTCTCGAAGGTTCGTCAGAGCCTCCCTGCCCATGCAGCTGATCAGCGCGGCAGCCTCCGCCGTACGAGCATCGGGAGCGTTGACCTCTAGCGCGCCAGCGTGCAGGACCATCAAGGACACCCGGTGGGCGACCACGTCGTGCATCTCCCGCGCGATGCGTGCCCGCTCCTGGTCGCATGCCTGGTCGGCACGGAGCACCTGTTCGCGCAGCAGCTGTTCGGCTTGATCGCGCATTGCGTCGAGCACCTGGCGCCTGGCGCGGACCCACAGCCCGGCCACCAGAGGCAGCCCGAGCATCGCGCCACCCATGAGCAGCACGTTCGCGAGAGTGCCCGCGACCAGGGCGCGGTATCCCCCGCTTCGGTACGAGATAAGCCCACCGAGCGCGTAGAGCACGACCGTACCGCCGGCGTAGAGCCACAGGTCGCGGCGGCGACGAAGCTGCGTACCCGCGTAGTACGAGGCCACGGCGGCGGCGGGCCACATCACCAGCCAGGTGTGGGCTACGGCACCCACCACGACGAGTGGCCACAGCCGACGCCTGGCGAAGATCGCGGCGAACCCGCAGCAGGCCGCCACGGCTGTGAGCACCGGCATGGGCAGCGCGGATTTCACGCCCATCGAACCGGCCGTCGATGCCATGGACAGCAGGAATACCGTCACTCCAAGCGTCCAGGGCATGATCCGCTCGGCGATCCTCGATGCCTGGTCAATCATGGCCAGAGGTTACAAGCCGCGACGAGATCGGCATCCCCTACGAAAGTTGCGGGTGCAATGCGACTTTCGCCGGGGACGGTTCAGCGGGGCCGCGCGGCACGGTTGAGCGCATGAAGAAGACCGTGGCCGCGAGTGTCGGCCTTCGAGGCGTCGCTGTAGTCTCGGGGAAATTTCCAACGATTTGCCTGACCTGCACTGACGCGGGCCTGTTCCGGTTGTTGATCACTTCCGCTACGGTTCGTACGGTTCTGGCCGGTGGCGGTGTGGGGGTGGTCGACGTCGACCCGGATGTTCTCCGAAGACCAGCTGGAACGGTTGCGGTCCTACCCCGACATCGGCCGCGACGATCTGATCCGGTACTTCACCCTGACACCCGCCGGCGTAGCCTTCATCGACCCCGGCCACGGGCGGGGCCCGGCTGACCGATTAGGCCTTGCCGTCCAGCTCGCCACCTTGCCCTGGTTGGGGTTCGTGCCCGCAGCCGATGTAGAGGGAGTCGATGAATCCCGGGGGGTGACGTGCGCAACCGCGCCGTCGGCTGGCGGGACGGGTTCTAGCCACCTAACCGGCACTTCCCAGAACCCCCGATTGGCTGCATACCCGCTCACACCGTGAAACGGAGTACCGACACCCCGCAGAGATTCACGTTCAGCGCGCACGAAGCCAGATCGCCGTGTCGGGCGGCAGCTGGTGACCGTCCAGCGGTCGACTGGCGAGGAGTACCTCATCATGACTGGGCAACGACACGGGCTGAGCGGCCAAGTTCACCAGACAGGTGAATCCCGCACCACGGTCGAACGCGATCACCCCGTCGGGTGCCTCCAGCCACTGCAAGAGTCCGTCTCCGAGGACGGAGCAGGCACGCCGAAGTCGTGGCGCCGCCCGGTACAGCTCGAGCATCGAGTCGGGATCTCCTGCCTGGGCCTCGACGCTGAGGCCGCGCCACTGTGGTGGCTGCGGCAGCCAGGGCTTGGCGACGCCGAAACCCAGCGCGGGCGTGGTGTCGGACCACGGCAGCGGGACGCGGCAACCGTCCCGGCCGCGGTCTCGGTGGCCCGACCGTTCCCAGATCGGGTCTTGCAGGGCGTCGGTGGGGAGATCGTCCACCTCAGGCAGCCCCAACTCGGGGTTGGTCCAGTTGAGGTCGGGCTGCTCGGGCGCGAACAGGTGGAGGTACCACTCCGCCGATGTGTCCTTGCTGTCAGGGAGGCGGGTCCAGGCGGACCGCCGAACACCGAGTGCCAGTCGTTCGGTGGGAGCGCCCCATCGGGGCCGTGGCCCGGGCGGAACCAATATCGTGCGCGCTCGAAGGATCCGGGGCCTGCGGTGCGGGCGTCGGCGAACCACCGGTGATGGTCGGAGGTGTGATGGGGAACGATGTCGACGATGAGTCGCAGGCCGTGCTCGTGGGCTTCCTCGATCAGGCGTTCCGCTTCGTTGAGCGTGCCGAACTCCGGAGCGATCGCGCGGAAGTCGGCCACGTCGTAGCCGCCGTCGGCCATCGGGGAGCGATACCACGGCGTGATCCAGAGCGCGTCGACACCGAGGTCGGCGAGATAGGGCAGTCGCGACCGGATGCCGGCGATGTCGCCGATGCCGCCATTGCCGTCGGCGAAGCTGCGGATGTAGATCTGGTAGACGTGCAGAACCCTTCACCGGCATCGCCGCAGGCCATACGCATCATACTGGCGGTGTCTCTCAGCGCCCGCCACAACCACAGATCGCCACCGGTGAGGAGAAACAGCCGGTCGACGCCGTTGGCTTGCAAGGCCCTGGCGACCGCGTACGCCACAGGACAGCGGTCCGATTCCGCAACGCCAGATTGACTCATCGGCATGACCTCCTATGCCTCGGGATCGTGTGCGAGCACTGACCGCCCGCCGTCGACAGGCACGGTCGCGCCAGTGATGAAGCCGGCGCAGTCGGAAAGCAGGTAGGCGATCGCGGCCGCGATCTCCCGGGACTGCGCCACTCGGCCCAGCGGGTGAATCAGCGCCATCTCCCGCTCGACGCGGGCGGCGGCCGCGGGCCCCTGGGAGCCGAGGAACTCCGCGTAGCGCTCGGTGGCCACCGAGCCCGGCGCCACGGCGTTGACACGGATGCCGTGCGGTCCGTACTCCACCGCGAGCGCCCGGGTCATCCCCTCGATGGCGGCCTTGGCCGTCGCGTACGGCAGGCAGCCGGGGACCGCCTGGCGTGCCTGGTGTGAGGAGAGGTTGACAATCGCCCCCGGCGTTCGCGCCGCGAGAAAGCGGCGGATCGCGGTGGCGCACCCGACGACAGCGGCGTCGAGGTTGGCGGCGATGAGATCCAGCACGTGTCCGGTCGTGGCGGAGTGGAGGGAGGCGTCCTCGAACACCGCGGCGTTGTTGACCCAGCCGGCCAGGGGCCCCGCGGCCTGCGCGAGATCGGCGGCGCGCGCCGCCACGGTCTCGTCGGCGGCGTCGCCGGTCACACCGATCAGACGTGCGCGGGCGGGATGGCCGGCCATCCACGCCAGCTCCGCAAGGTCGCGCTCGACGGCGACGACGGTGTCGGCATCGCCGAGGAGGTGCTCGACCACCGCCTTACCGATGCCACGGCCCCCTCCCGTCACCACATACGAACGGTTCATGCTCCTCTTCCCTCCGTCATGCGCTCCCGGCCGTCGAAACGCGCCATGCGGCATCACGCGAGCCGGTGCCCTCTCCCGCCCGGACGCCGGCCGTACGGCGGCTTCCGCCCCATGAGACGGGATCAGCGCCGCGCTGTCAATTGTTTCGATCGAAGCACTTCGATAAGGCTCAAGAGCCCTTGATACGATTCCTGCCGACGACAAGGCCGCGCTTTCCGGCAAGGGGTGCTACATGGCGGCACGGGCCACCATCTACGACGTCGCCACCGCGGCGGGCGTCAGCATCTCCACCGTGTCACTGGCCCTCAACTCCCCTACTCGGGTCAGCCAGGCGACCAGGCGCAGGGTGCTAGAGGCCGCGGACGCGCTCGGCTTCGTCCCCAAGCAGGACGCGGTCGCCAAGGCGCGGCGCGGCGTGGGGCGCATCGGCGTCATCGCGCCGTTCACCTCGTATCCCTCGATTGCCCGGCGCCTGAACGGCATCCTGCGAGCCGTTGGTGACCGGCCCTTGGAAGTCGTCCTGTTCGACCAGGAATCGGCCGCGCAAAGCTCCTCGCCGTTGCTGGCCAGCCTGCCCATCACCGGGCGGCTGGACGGGCTCATCATCGTCAGCCTCTCCCTGGAAGAGGCGGTGGCCGACCGCCTGGGCGGCATGCGGCTGCCAACGGTGCTGATAGACGTCCGCCATCCCCGCTTCGACTCCGTGCACACCGACGACACCGCCGGTGGCCGGCTCGCCGCCGAGCATCTAATCAGCCGAGGCCACCACGAATTCGGCTTCCTCGGCGAGGCGCAAAAGTCCGGAGCCTACCTCTCGCCATCACAACAGCGGCTTGCCGGCTATCGGGCGGCCTTGGCCGAAGCCGGCCGCACGCTCACCGACGGTAATGTGCGGCTGACCGGACACGGGCTCGCCCCCGCCTGCACCGCCGCCAAGCAACTGCTGTCGAGACCGGACCGCCCTTCCGCTGTCTTCGCCGCCAACGACACCCTCGCGGCGGGAGCCCTGCGGGCAGCACATGACCTTGGCCTCGCCGTACCCGGCGACCTGGCGGTGATCGGCTTCGACGACAGCGAACTGGCCGAGGCCCTTGACCTCACCACCGTGCGCCAGCCCCTGGAGGAGTCCGGCCATACCGCGATGGAACTGCTCATGCAACGCCTTGACCAGCCCAGGACAGCCCGCGAAGTGGCGCTGCGGCTGCAGTTGATCCCACGTGGCACAAGCTGACCCCGCAGTTGAGAACAAGCATCTCCCGCAGACATTCTCATCGTCATCAGGGCATCGAGGTTGCGAGGCGTACGACGGCCGCCACCCAGATCAGAAGCTCGAAGGCGTAGTGGCTGTGCACATTGATGTGCTCGCGCATGAAGGGGACGCGGCAGGTCTGGTCGACATGGCTGGTCCGATCCTGGGTCAGCGCCGGAATCCCGCCACGAACTGCGGATCTGCCAGGACATCACCTCCACGATGAGCTCGGGCAGATCCACCCGAGACAACATCGCCTAACCACGTTCCGTCACCGCTCGAAGTGGGCTACAGCCGAAAACCCCAACCCTGTACAGGTCCGGGCCCGTACCTTTGGCTGGTGAAGGAAACCCTGACGTATGTGGAAATGACCGCCCTTGATCAGCTCAAGCCGACCGCTCCCGTGCCAGGCCTGGTTCTAGAGCCCTTGGATCGGGACTCGCCACTGGTCGTGGACATCCAGGCCAGGATCGGCGCTTCCTACGGCTGGAGGAGCGCGAGCCGGACCGAGGAGGAATGGCAGGTCTGGTTCGCCGAGGCGCCGGACCGGACGTTCTGGCTGCTGTCCTTCGAGGGAGAACCGGCGGGCATGGCCTCTTACGATCTTCATCCGGGGGGTGAGGTGGAGATCGAGACCTTCGGACTCCTGCCGGAGTTCGTCGGCAAGGGTCTGGGAGGATTCGCATTGACGCTCGCAATCCAGCGGGCGTGGGAGTTGGCTCCCTCGGTGAAGAGGGTTTGGTTGCACACATCGACGTTGGACCATCCGCATGCTCTTCCCAACTATCACCGTCGAGGTTTCGCTACCTTCAAGACCGAGGAACGCTGATCGACGCCGAGCTGTACTCGCCCAGGTCCTGGACCGACGATCTAAAGGCTGTTGCAGAAGGTCGCGAGTGGGCAGGTCAGGGCGGGTCTGCGGCTGTCGTGGTCATGCTGACAGGGCGAGGTTGTGTATGTGGGCGACGGCCTGGACGGCGTGGTGGAGACTGTGCCCTTCTGTCGGCAGTCGCGAAGGATCTTGTAGTTCTTCATGCGGGCGAAGACGTGCTCGACGCGGGCGCGGATGCGTCGGTGTTCTGCGTTGTCTTCTTCCTGTGCCCGCAGCAAGGACCTGCCTGCTCGTCGGCGGTGTGGCACGATCAGGCCGGTATTGAAGTAGGCGCCGTCGGCCATCACGCTGACGCCGTCGCAGTGGGCTGCCAGCCCTGAAGCCCGCCAGGCAATGAGCGTCGGCCTTGTTCCCCGCTACCGGTTGGCCGGTCGCCACGACCAGGTGCGTGTCGGCATCGATGATGACCTGCACGTTCGCGGAGAAGCGGTAGTTGCGGCTGGAGGCGCCGAGGACGCGGTCGCGTACGGGGATGAGGGTGCCATCCACGATCCACAGCCGGTCAGTGGCCTCGGCCAGTCGAGGCGCGGGCTCCAAAGCGAGGGCCAAGACGTTGAATGATGTGGCAGACGGTGGCCGGGGAGATTCCGAATAATGGCGCGAGCTGCCGCATGGTGAGGTTGGTGCGTAATAGACGGCCACCAGTAGCACCCGATCGGCCAAGGGCAGGCACCATGGCCGGCCACCATCGGGACCGTTGCCGCCCCGCTCACGCACCACCTTCACCAGCCGTTCGAACCGGCCCATCCCCAGGCCGGTGAAGGTCTCCACCCACAAAGGATCAGCTCGTAACAGCCCGCCCATATACGAGAAATGCCCGCCCCGCCCTCTTCTGCAACAGCCTTACGTGTATGGGTCGGGTGTTACGCGCCGATCCGTTATGGGTGGAGACCTTCACTGGGCTGCGGATGAGCCGGTTCAACCGGCTGTTGCGTGTGAGTGCGGGAGCGAGGCGGTGAGGGCTCCGGCAGGGGGCGCGGACGAGGGCGTCCGTGGTGTCTTGCGCTGCCGGATCGTTGCGCGGCTGGGGCCGCTGCTCGCGCTGGAGCCGGTGACGCGCCCCGCCCAGGTGGCGGAGCGGCTGTGGATCGTGGACGGCACCGCGCATGAGAAGAGCGACAGCACGGCATCGAGGATGGGGCGGTCGGCTTCGCCGTTCATGCGCCGGGCGTAGGACAGGTCCTTGGCAGCCCATTCGGCCGAGAAGTTGATCGGCTCCGGCGGGGTGCGAAGGCTGCTCCACGCCATCTGGCTGATGATGCCACCGGGCCGCTCGACCAGGGCCTGACCGACCTGGTCCAGGTCGAGCCCGGCCGCTTCCGCCATGCGGATCGCCTCTCCGAAGGCCGCCATGTGCGCGGCTGCAGCGCGTTGAGCACCAGCTTGAACCGGGTCCCGGCGCCGGCCGGGCCTAAGTGCCGGACCTGCCCAGAGATCGCCGGCAGCACGCCGTCGAAGCGCGGCTAGCCGGTCCGGGTCGCCGCCGACGAGCATGACCAGGTTCCCTGTCCTGGCTCCCTCGGCTCCTCCGGTGAGCGGCATGTCGAAAAAGCTCAGCCCGCGTTCGGCGCACCGGGCGGCGAGTTCGGCCGCCCAGTCCACCGACAGCGGCGCCGCGGAGATGAGCACGGTATCGGGGCGTGCGCCCGCCAAGATGCCATCGGTTCCGAGCCACACCTGGCGGGAAGAGGTGTCGTCGGCGGTCACCTCAAAGACCACCTCGGCTGTGGCGGCTGCCTGCGCGGGGCTGGCCGCTTGCGGAAACTCGGGGAGGAGGTGGCCGCCGCCACCGTGGCCCACCTGCGCGCTGCAGCGGGGACCGATCCCGACGCGCCCGATGTGACGTCGGTGATCGGCGAACTCATCGTGAAGAGCGCGGAGTTCACCAGGATGTGGGAACGCTACGACGTCCGATCGCGTACCAACGGGCGCAAGCGCTTCAACCACCCGTCGGTGGGTCGGATGACGTTGAGCTACGAGGTGCTGGAGGTGGCCCACAGCGACGGACACCGACTCGTCGTCTACCAGGCCGAGCCTGACACCCCCGACCACGACGCGATGCTGCTGCTCCGGCTCACCGGTACCCCGCAGACCGTCGAGGAATCTGCCTAGACGGTCACTGGTACCGCCGCGTACGGAGGTGGATGCGGAGCCGAGCGGGCACCGGCGACGCGGGGCGCGGTTCGACCGAACCTCCGTATGTGGCGAGGGACCGGCTGTCGTGAGAGGTGACGTTCCGCGGGGTCTTACGTACCGACGTGCCGCTGGTAGGTCTTGGCGGTCTCCTCCAGCAGGGCCACGTGCTCGCGCAATGTCAGGCCCAAGCCGTGGGTCTCCACCGTGACATGGGTCGCGCCCAGCGCGCGCCAGGCCTGGAGGTAGGAGAGCTGGCTGTCCATCGACCCGTCGGAAAGGCTCACCTTGACCTCGATGCCGACGTCTCGCCTATCCCGGCCGACTTCCTGCGCGGCCTGATGGATGTGCCGCAGCATCTCCTTGGCCTGAAGGCCGGGTTTGACCAGGGGCAGCCAACCGTCACCTTGCCGGCCGACTCTGCGCAGTGTCGCCTCGGAGTGGCCGCCGAGCCATACGGGGATGTGGCCGCGTGCCGGCCGGGGATTGATACCGGTGTCGTGGATAGTGTGCCAGCGGCCTTCGAAGGTGACTTCCGGGTCGGCCCAGAGCGCGCGCAGCACGGTGATCTGTTCCTCGGCGCGTTTGCCTCGGGTGGTGAAGTCCTGGCCGAGTGCCTGGTATTCGACGTCGTTCCAGCCGACGCCGATACCCAGGCGTAGCCGACCGTTGCTGAGCACGTCGATCTCGGCGGCCTGTTTGGCGACCAAGGCGGTCTGCCGCTGCGGCAGGATGAGGACGCCGGTGACGAGTTCCGTGGAGGTGGTCACGGCGGCCAGGTAACCGAACAGGACGAAAACCTCGTGGAAGGCGTCGGCGCTGGTGTATCCGCGCCAGCCTGGCCGGTTGCGTGTGCCCGCGCCCAGGACATGGTCGAAGGCCATGATGTGGTGGTAGCCCAGGTCCTCCACCGCGGTGGCCCACATCTTGATCGCCTCCGGGTCGGCACCTATCTCGTTGTGCGGGAAAATCGCACCCAGTCGCATGGTCGTCAATCTCCTGGAAGGTGCCGGTCAGGTCGGTTGGAGGTCAGCGGCAGATGCGGGGAAGCTCGGCCGGGTCGGTGGAGGTGATCTCCGCGGCCACCGCCTTGATGTTCTCCTCCATCAGCGTCGGCAGGGACGCGACCCGCGGGTGGCGGGGGTAGGCGCGCGCCATCGCGCCGGTGATGGCGCGGCGCTCGACGCCGGTGACGCGGCGGCCCGCCGGGGAGCCGGCCCGTATGGCGCGCTTGACCAGGTTGCGGAAGTCCTTGATGTAGTTTTGCTGCCGGGCGATCAGGTCACGGGCGGAACCTGGGGCTCCGTGGCCGGGGTAGGCCGTTCCTGCCGCGAGGGAGGATCTGCGCAGCCGGTCGAGCTGGGCAAGCCAGCCGCAGCTCTGGCCTTCGATGAGAGCAGGGGTCACCCGGTTGCTCAGCAGGTCACCAGGAAACAACGATCGGCTGTGCGACTCGTAGTACACGGTGGCCGCGTCGGATTCGGCGGCGGGGAACTCGGCGGTGCGCAGCCTCAGCCCGGCGATCGTCAACGTGGCGCCCGCCCGGAAGACCTTGGTGGGGTTGGTAAGCCGCTTGGGGAAGTCGGACCCGGGCAGGGATCGCGTCAGGGCGTAGAGTCCACGTTTGTCCTGGCGCATAGCCTTGGCGCTGGCCTTGGAGGCGTAGATCGGCGCTCGGGGGAAGGCTCGGTGGAAGACGCCCGCTCCTCCGACGTGGTCGGGGTGGACGTGGGTCAGCACGATGGCCGCCACCGGCTGACCGGCCTCTCGGATGCGGGCAACGGCCATGCGGGCATCGGCGGGCGAGCGCAGGGTGTCGACCAGGATCAAGCCTTGCGGTGCCTGCACCCAGTAGGTGTTCACCGAGCCGGGGTTGGGCGAGGCGAAGCGATCGACGTAGAGGTCCGCCTTCACCAGTGTCGTGGGTGGTTCCAGCGCCGCTGCCGGGCGTTCTGCGGCAACTGACCCGGCGGCGAGCACAGCCACCAAAGTCGCCATGGCTGTCTTTGTCATTTCTTCGAGCCTTCCGAGATCGCCGGTTCAGGCTGGCCGGGTAGCTGTCCGCTCGCGCTCCAGCGTCCGGTCAGCCAGGTCAGCGGCAGGCAGGCCAGGCACATCAGCACTCCGACGACGACGACCGCGGACAGGCCGCTGCCGGTCAGGGTCCAGCCGCCGAGCAGCGCTCCGACCGCGATGCCGGCGTTGACGGCCGAGGCGGGCAGGCTGGCGGCCAGGTCGCGGGCCGGGCCGGCCAGCGTCGCCACCCGGTACTGCAGCGCGGGCACCAGCCCGAACCCGACCAGGCCCCACACCAGCAGCGCCACGGCGGCCAGGGCCGGGACGGCCCCGGCCAGATACAGCAGGCCCAGCGCCAGCACCAGCACGACGTTGGCCGCCAGCAGCGTCCGGGGGGCGTCGCGGTCGGCCGCCCAGCCGCCGGCGAACGTGCCGATCGCCGTGGCCACGCCGTAGGCCAGAAGGAAGCCGCTCACCTGCGCGCCGGAGATGCCGGTGACCTGCAGCAGGAAGGGGGTGATGTAGGTGAAGACGGTGAACTGCCCGCCCAGCAACAGCACGCCGACCGCCAGCATGACCAGCACGCGGGGCGCGAACGCGGACCGGGCCTGCGCGCGCAGCCCGGGCGCGTCCGCGGGGGCGGCGACGGCCGGCATCAGAAGGAGCAGGCCCGCCAGGACGACGGCGCCCACGACGACGATCGCGACGAACGCGCCGCGCCAGCCGAGCGTCCGGCCCACCAGCGTGCCGATCGGAACGCCCATGGCGGTGGAGACGGCGATCCCGCCGAGGACGACCGAGATGCCCTGGCCCATGCGGTGGGCGGGCACGACGGCGCCGACCGCGGCGAAGGCCGCCCCGACGAACGCGCCATGCAGGGCGCCGGCCGCCGCCCGGGCCACGAGCAGCAGCCCGAAACCGGTGGTGACGACCATCGCCAGGGTGGCCAGGAGGAAAGCCAGCATGCAGGCCCACAGCAGGGTCCGGCGGGGCAGGCGGATGGTGGCCACGGTCAGCGCGGGTCCGCCGAGGCACAGGCCCAGGGCGTAGGCGGTGACCAGGGTGCCGGCGGTGCCGACGCTGACGCCGGTGTCGCCGGCGATGAGGTCGAGGACGCCGACGATCACCAGTTCGGTGCTGCCGAGGACGAACGTGGCCAGGAAGAGCACGAGCAGGGCCAGGTTGGCCCGGGTCCTGCTGAGAGCAGGTGAGAGGTGCACGATCAATCTCCGGTTCAGATCGTTGGGGACGGTCCGGCGATGCCGGTGGGGGTCAGGCGGCCTGGATGAGACCGACCGCAAGGGCGATGAGCGCGGCGGCCAACAGCAGGGCGCCGATGCGGGTGAGCGCCGTGCCTGGCGAGCGGCGGCCCTCCTTGCCGATGCCCAGGTGGAGGAAGAAGCCGCCTGACTGAGCCAGCACCCCGGCCAGCAGGACCCCGCCGCAGGCCCACTCCAGGCCGTCGCCGAACCCGGCGCGCGGCAGGTACAACAGGTAGACGAGGGAAAGGACCAGCAGCACGCCGGCGTGGGCATGACCGGCGCGGAAGAAGCGCTCTCGCAGGCGGCCCAGCCGGTCGCGGTCGGTGGTGACGAAGCGCAGCAGCGCGTGCCCGCCGAACTCGACGGTCACGATCGACAGGAGTGCGATGACTGGCAGGATCTCGGTCGGCTCCATCAGTGTTTCCCGGTCCTCGTAAGGGCCGCCTGAGGTGCGGTGTTGTCGGAACGTCTCATCAAGTCTCCTTGCATGGAAAAGAAGGGCGGCTTGCCGGCGTGGTCGTAGGAGGGCGGGCGGGGGACAGAGCGGTGGTGACGCCGTCAGCCGCGGGTGATGTTGCCGGCTCCCACGAACGGCAGCAGGCGCTCGGCCTCCTCGGTCACCGCCCTCATGTCGGCCGCCCGCAACGGCCGGAACGGGACGAGGCGCAGCGTGCCGTACTGGAGAGACCAGATACCGGCGACGAACCCGCCCACGAGGAAGGTCGGCAGCACCCTGGCCGCGCCGGCCATCACCCGTGCGCGGTCGGCATCACTGATCACGCCGGTCCGGTCGGCGTGGCCGAGCAGCAGGCTGTCGAAGGCGGGCAGGAACCGTACGGGAACGTCTATCTAGTCAAGCGTCCCAACGTCGAATGGTGCGTCGACAAGCGGAACGGGGCGGATCGCGGTGGCAGCTCCAGGGCGCTACGACGGGATGCCGAGCGCCGCGCGCAACCGTTCGGCGGTCATCGGCCGGTTGAAGATCGGTGATTCCGGCTGCTGGAGAGGTCCGCCCTCGGCGAGGGAGCCGGTGTCGACCGGGTCGAACCCGGTCGCGTCGATGAGCCCGGCAACGGTCGCCTTGGCGTCAATGTGATCACCGGCCAGCGGCAGGGCGAACCGGCCAGGCGTCCCGGCAGGCCGGCCCTCCTCGCGCAGGTACCGGTAGTTCAGCGTGTTGAACGTCTTGACCACCTTCGCCTTCGGCACGAACGCCGCCAGCACCTCGCTGGACGTGCTCCCCTCCGTCGCCGAGCTGCGACGGCCGGGGAAGTAGTTCGTGGTGTCGACCAGTACGCGTCCCTGCCACCCCGAGCGCGGCAGGGACCGGTACCGGGCGAACGGGATAGCCACGAACACGACGTCGCCGAACTCCACCGCCTCGGCCGGACTGCCGGCGCGGGCGAGCGGGCCGAGCGCCTCGACCTGCGCGCGCAGCGTTTCCGGCGCCCGGCTGTTGCTCAGCAGGACCGTGTATCCGGCCGCGGTCAGCAAAGTGGCCACGGTGCCGCCGATCTGGCCTGCGCCGATGACTCCGACGTGCAATGACATCCGTGATCTCCTAGGTGTGTGAACGGGGTAGCTGATGGCGGGCCTGTTCCAGCAGGCGCATCATGGCCAGGCTGTCGTCAAGCGGCATGATCGGACTCTCCGTCCGTCCTTCGGCCAGGGCGCTCTGCACCTCCAGGACCTCGGCGACGTAGCCGTCCACGGGACCCAGCACGTATTGCTCGGCTGGAGCCGAAGGACCGCTGAGGATGATCGTCCTGGGCGCCCAGAACGGCGGGAGGATGTCGGCTCGCAGATCGGTGCCGATCACGTTCGCGCTGTTGGGCAGCCGGCGGAGCAGGGAGACCTCCGCCTCGGCGCGGACCCACCCGGGGAAGGTCAGCGACATCTTCGCCTCGGCGTCCACCTCGCCCTTCAGCGAGCCGGTGACCCGTAGGCCGGTGGGCGGCCCGAGCAGCAGGTGCGCCAGCCCGAGCGGGTAGCCGCCCAGCTCCAGCAGCGCCCCGCCCCCGGTCTCCTGCTGCCACAGCCGGTGGCCCGGGTCGTACGGGGCGGCCACGCCCAGCGAGGCACGCACCTCGCGTATCTCGCCGAACCGCTCCTCGGCGGCGATCCGCCGGATGAGCGGGTTGAAGCGCATCCACATGGCCTCCATGAGGAAGACCCCGGCGTCGCGGGCCAGGGCGACCATGCGTTCGGCCTGGGCGAGGGTCGCCGTCAGGGGCTTCTCGCACAGCACCGCCTTGCCGTGGGCGATGGCCGTCTCGACCACTTCCAGGTGCTGGGCGTGCGGCGTGGTCACGTACACCACGTCCACGGCCGGGTCGGCGCACACCTCGGCGTAGGAGCCGTAGGAGCGTTCCGCGCCGAGGAACGACGCCAGCGCCGCCGCCCGGCCGAGGTCGCGGGCGCCGACGGCGCTCACCCGCATCCCCGGCTGCGACGCGATCACCGCCCCCAGCGTCCTGGCCATGGCGCCGGCCGCCGCTATGCCCCATCCGATGTCCTTCACGATCCTCCCTCGTGGATCGACGGCACGGCGGCCGCCCCTGACGCCGAGCCTTCCGGGTCGGCCGCGGGGGAACAAGGGCGGCTTGCGCAACGCCGGTTGACCCCACGCTTCATGATCGTGTTGGTGCCGGGGCATGAGCATCCGAACGAGAAGTTGCGCCAGCAGAGCGGCGTCGAGCGGCTTGCCGTGACTTCCCGTTCAAATGCGTCTCGCCCAAGGGTTTCGCAGGTCATGACGGATGCAGTCGGGTGGCCTGAACCACTGTGACACGGGCGGCGAACACGCGGTGTGCCTTGCGCTCGGTCGGGGCGGCATCGGTGAGGGCAGCGCTCTGCTCCAGCGCGGCACGATGGAGCGCCAGCAGTCCTGCCCCCAAGAGGGCGGCCTTGCCGAGCGAGGTCGGCGAAGTCCTTGGCTCTAGGCGTCATCGATTTCCGACACCGGTAAGAGCACCGGCCGGCCTGGAGTTCGGTCCGCTTCGTGCCGCTCAGGTAATGATCTCTGAGCGGCACGAAGCCGTAGCCTTGATGCTGGCCTACCACATCTTCACCTCAGGAAACCTCGGCGACGGTCCGTCCAGCAGAGGCTGGCGCTGGCCCTTGAGGTGCAGGTCGAGGAAGGCGGTGACGTACGCGCGGGTGATCTTGATGGAGCGCTCACCATCAATCGGAGCCTTGGGCAGCCCGAGCTGCGGCTGAAGCACCGCGTAGTCTGTGAAGCTCGTGTGCTCGGCCCCGTTCACGGTCAGCCACCGCTTCCAGTCCCCGGTCACGTGCGGCCAGAACGCGTCCCACGAGCCGTCCTTGCCACCGGATTTCGGCTGGTGCCTGGGATTGCCGATCATCATGAAGGGCTTGTCCAGCGGCTTGGCCGGTGTGCTGGGGTAGTAGGTGCCGTCGAGATTGACCGCGGCCTTGATCCGCGTGGAGAGGGGCAGGAGCTGGGCGGCGCTTTGCCCGCCGACCGAGTGTCCCACCATCGCGATCCTCTTCTCGTCGATCAACCGGTTCCAGCGCTTGCTCCGGGCCAGTTGGTCGAGGACGAACTCGGTGTCCGCGGCCCTGACCTGGGCCGCCTTCGCGCCCGTCTCGGGTGTCTGACCGGCCTTTCCGGCCTCGAAGGTGACGGTGCGGCCGCCGGGGAAGGTGGTTGCCACCGACTCGTAGGTGTGCTCGATCCCCGCCACCAGATAGCCGCGGCTGGCGAACTCCTCGGCCAGCGACGTCATCGTCGCCCGAGGCAGCGACATGCCGGGGGACAGGACGACCAGCGGCCAACCGCCCTTGCGCTTCAACGCGGCAACATCGGCGCCGGCGTGCGTCGTGGTCTTGGCGAGCGTGTCCGCCGGCAGGTCCTTGAGCTGCGGCACGCCTCTGATGATCAATTCGGACTCCTGCGGGGTGACGTACGGCGCAATCCTGCCTCCGGCCTTGCGCGCCGGGTACCAGATCGAGACCATCAGCTCGCGTGCGTTCCGGCCGGCAACCCAGGGATCAGGGCGGCTGGTGTCGATCAGGTGCAGGTCCGTTTTGCCGACCCGGTGGTCGCCGGTCGGTGCCGGCAGGGCGGTCACGGACGGGGCGGTCACGGACACGGCGGCCTGGGCCGGAACCGTGCTCAGGGCGGCCAATACTGTGGAGAGCGCGAGAATACTCGGGGACAGGGTGTTCCTCATGCGCTCAACCCTGCCGTGCGGCTCCGCCATACCATCCCCTACGAAAGTCACACGGCACCCGCAACTTTCGTAGGGGTATGTCCGTCTTGTTGGGCTGGCGGCCTCTCCTCATGATCGACCGGGCCTCGGTGATCGCCGACCGGCTCACGCCCTCGGCCCTCGGCGTGGCGGTGTTCGTGCTGTTCCTGGCGGCGACGGCCGGCTCGATGGGTAACGTCGGAGGTGCCCGTGCCGGTGTTCACGGTCGTGGCGGCGGGTGCGGCGCTCGTGTTCCACCGCAGCGAGGGCTACCGGACGCTGATCGCGGGCGCGGTCGTCAACGTCGTCCTCTTGGGCGGCGCCATGCTGGGCTGCCGCTGGTCGTCGGTCTGGGGGTGCGCGCCAGGCGGCAGGTAGTCGACGCGATGCGCGCGCAGTCCGAGTAACTGCTGCGCGAGCAGGTGCTCCGCGCCCTCCATGCCTGCGACCAAGAGCGGGCCCGCTTCGCGCGGGAGATGCACGACGTGGTCGCTCGACCGGTCGCGGGTCCTCGGTATCGCGGTCAACCGCCACGACGAGGGCGAGAGACCCACACTGCCGCCCACCACCGAACGCACCGCCTACCGGGTGGTCCAGGAGACGCTCACCAACGTGTACAAGCACGCGGGTGGCGCCGAGACCGAGGTCCACATCCGGTACGGCACAGCCGAACTGAACTTCTCCTCAACCGGCCTTGGCTGACCGGCGCCGTCCCGCCCGGTTCCGGGTGTGGCCTGGTCGGACTGCGTGAACGCGTAAAAGTCGTCAGCGGCAGGCGGGAGGCCGGGCCGCGGGCGGCGGGCGAACTCCAGGTGCTGGCAGGGATCCCCACGGCATGATCCGGGTACTGATCCTCGATGAGGAGGCCCTGGTCAGGTCCGAGCTGGGGATGATCCTCGAAGCGGCGGGCGACATCGCGGTCGTCGGCGAGGCGAGCGACGGTGAAGCGGCCGTGAGCGCGGTGACCCGGCTCATGCCGCACTTCGTGCTCCTGGACGTGCCGATGCCCGGCGCCGACGGCCTGACCGCCGCCGCCCGCGTGCTCGCCGCTCCCGGCTCACCTACGTTGTGTCTGGTCCCGGCCATGGCATCGCCCTGGTGTAACCGTGATGGCGAGCTGCCACTGAAGGGCGTTGTCGACGCGCCGCGCCTTCGGATCTTGCGCCGGTACTACCAGGCGTCCACGCGATGTCCCACCGGCATCGTCAGGTCCGGTGTGCGATCACGGTGGGGATCGTTTCGGCAGCCTCAACAGGACGAGCTGGCGGATCGCCACTGAACGTCCTGGGCTGGGCGCCCACACCCAGGCAGAAAACAAGGACGCCATGGCCGGAAATACGTCGAGCCGTTCTTCTGTTTCCTCGCGCACGGACTCCGGCCGAGTTGGACACCTGCCACACCACGCAGGGAGTGACCGCCCGCGCCAGCGGTCCGCCGTCACCACCAGCACCTCGCATTCCCCGCTGCCGTCATCAGCAGCAGGGCCGTTATCGAACGCATCGCCGAGAACGGCGGTAAGTGCAGTAGCAAGGAGTTGGCATGAACGTTCTGATCGTCGGTGCTGCCGGGTACATCGGCGGCGCCATTGCCACCGCCGCTCAGCGTGCGGGCCACGAGGTCGCCGGTCTGCGTCACCCTGGCGGCCACACTTTGCCGGAAGGCGTGAAGGCCGTGGACGGCGACCTGACTGACGCGGCTTCGCTGACGATCGCCGCCAAGGGCTTCGACCGGGTGGTCCACGTCGGGCCGCCGCTCGGCGAGGAGACCGACTTGGCAGGCGTGGATGCCCTGACAGCGTCCGGTGTCCCGGTCATCTACACGACCGGCGCGGCCGTCCTGGGCAGCGAGCCGTCGGACGAGGACACCGACCCCGACCCGCACCCGCTGATCCGCTGGCGGGCAGAGGCCGAGCGACGCGTCCTCGCTGCGGGCGGCCAAGTGGTCAGACCCGGCATGGTGTACGGCAACGGCGGCGGGCTCATCGCCGGCCTGCTGGCACCCAAGGCCGCCGAGCAAGGCGTCGGCGTCTACATCGGCGAGCCCGGCGTGCGCTGGCCGGTCGTGCACGCCGAGGATCTGGCCGACCTGTACGTCACCGTCCTCGACAGGACCGAGCCGGGGATCTGGCACGGCATGAGCGAGACCGTCCGCCTGGACGAACTCGCGGCGGCCCTCGGCGAAGGCCGTACCGCCTCCTGGCCCCTGGAGGAGGCGCGGGCCGAGATAGGCGGCATCGCCGATCTGTTCGTCCTGGACCAGCAGATCTCCTCCACGAAGACGAGGAATCACCTCGACTGGCACCCCGCCCACACCTCACTCCTCGACTGGCTGCGCACACAAAGCTGAACCGAACCTGCCCCCCCGGCCCAGCCAGGCCGCGGCTCCGCGACCCGGAACCGAACCAAACCCGAGCTGATCCGAACCGCGACCTGGAACCCCACGACCGGTCCTGCCTTCGGCCGAGCCGATCCTCCACCTATCCACGGGCTGGTCTGGACGAGCCGGGCCAGCCCAGGGCAATGGTCCGGGGCCCGGGATGACCACGAGGCCAGGCAGGCGCCGGCGAAGAACACGTATGTCGACCAACTGCAGTGCGCCGCGACCGGCACCGCCGGCGTCGCGCTGGTCGGCGACGACGCGGGCATCGGCAAGACGTGCCTGGCGACCGAACTGGTGGCCGAGGCGCGCGAGCGCGGCTTCCACGTGCTGCCCGGGCAGTGCGCCGAGCTCGGCGACGCCCACCCCCTACGCCTGCGGCCAGCCGGTCGATCTCGGTCTGGCGGCTCAGGTGGTGGCCGCCTGCCGCGCCGGATGCGCCTCCTGCCAGAAGACCCTGATCCCTCTCCTGGAGGCCGACCGGGCCACGGTCGCCGTCCTGGCCGGATCCGTGTTCACAATGTGGCCTCCCGACCTCCCGAATCTCCATGGGGTAGTCCGGACGTGGCAGCCGCTCGTTCGGGACGCCCGGCTCACCAAGGACGGCCGCCGGGCCCTCGCCGCGCGCAAGGCCATGAGCGACTCCGACGTCCACGAGCTCCTGGATGACGCGCTCGACCGCTGGGGCGCCGGCGGCGCCGAGGTCAACTTCCTCCCGCTCGCGGCGCATGAAGGTTCGGGACCACGGTCATGTCCCGCGGCCGCCATCCGCATCGGTCGCGCAGGTCGTCGGCCCCCGCGGTCGGTGTCTCAGGCTCCAGGAAGAGGACCGGCAGAGGCCCGTGGCTGGCTTGCATGAGGCCAAGGACGAGCGCGTAGATCGGCGGCCCGTCATTGTCGTGGTCGTCCTCGTTGTCGTTTGACACCTCTTGGCGGCTGCGCATGAACATCGCCGGCCGCGCGATCGAGGGGATCACCCACATGGACGTGGAGGGGTGGGACGACATCGAACCTGGCCGACCAGGTCCCCCCAGTCCTCCGGCAGCGACACGAGCTTCGGCGCCTGCCAGAGAGTGAGGCTGTGCTGCTGTGCGGCCCGGTTACATCCACGGGCTGCGCGAACCTCAGGTTGTCGCCGTTCTGCTGTCGGAAGTCCTCAAGTCCAACCTCACCAGCGACGTGTTCGACGCCCTGTGCGGAGTCGATCCGGATGCCGCTGCACGAGTACGCGCCCACCGCCACCGTGCGCAAGGACTCCCGGTAGTTGCGAGACGAGCCGCTGCTTGGTGGGGGCGAGGGTGCGGTTCAGCTCGGTAAGGGCGTTCAGATCGAAGCCGCTGGCCTTGAGCGGGATAACGATGTTCGGCGCGCCGACGAGCGCGGCCACCGACAACAGGCCGAGCGAGGGCCCGCAGTCGGTGATCTCGACATCGAACGGCTCTGAGGTGTTGTTGATAGCCCAGTCGATGACCTGCTCGACGCCGGGTGGCGGGGCGAGCTCCACCTGCTTGAGTGACGTGTACGACGGCACGACGTACAGGCCCGGTATGCGCGTCGGGTAGGTCACCTGGTCGGGCTGGGCGGTGTAGAAGCCGCCGACCTTGCGGGCCGCCTTCACCTCCTGGGCGAAGCGTCGCCGGAACTCCGCGTCGCCCGCCAGTTCCACCAGCCGGTACGGTCCCACCTCGGGCTCGTCGCCCGCCCGCAGCGCATGGATCACGGCGGTCACCGGCTCCGCTGCCCGGCCCCGGCCCCGGGCAGGGGCCGGCACGACCGGCAGAGCGCCGCCGGTCTCGCTCATCGAGATGCTCGTGATCGGGCCGGGCGCGGAGACCGTGCGCCGCTGGCTGGCCGGTGTGCCCGGCATCGACCTCGACGAGGCCGCCAGGCTGCTGCCCGAACGGGTCTGGCAGTCCGTCCGGGGGCCGGAGTCCTGGCTCACCGGTGGATCATGGCCGTGATGTCGGCGAACAGGCGGTCGTGGGCGGCGGCGGCCTCGGGCGAGGTCAGGTCCATGTTCTGGATGAAGCCGTGCTCCAGGCCGGCCTCCTGCCGGTGCCTCACCTGTGCTCCGGCCTCCGCCAGCCGGCGGGCGTAGGCGTCGCCCTCGTCGCGCAGCGCGTCGTGCTCGGCGGTCACGATCAGCGCGTCCGGCATGCCGGACAGGTCCGCGGCGAACAGCGGGCTGGCCTGCTCGCGGCCGGCGGGATCGGGCGTCCACAGCGCGACGGCCCAGTCGAGGAAGTCGGCGTCGAGCGCGTGACCGGAGCCCTTCTCGGCGACGCTGGGCTGCGAGAGCGTCAGGTCGGTGTTGGGGCAGACCAGGACCTGCAGGGCGGGCAGCGGCTCGCCCGCCTCCCGCAACCGCAGGCACGCCATGGTCGCCAGACAGCCGCCGGCGCTGTCCCCGGCCACGGCCGCGGGCCGCGCCCAGCGCAGCACCGCGGCCACGTCCTCGATGGCCGCCGGGAACGGGTGCTCGGGCGCGCGCCGGTAGTCCACGGCCAGCACCTCGACATCACAGGCGTCGGCGATGCGCCGGCAGGTGCGGTCGTGGGTCTCCAGGTCGCCGATGACGAAGGCGCCGCCGTGCGCGAACACGACCACGGGCCGCGCCCGCTCCGAGGGCCGGTAGTGGCGCAGCGGAAGCCCGTCCGGCCCGCGAAGATCCTCCACGCGGGCCAGCTCGGGCCCCCGGGGGCGGGTGGCGGCCCGCAGGCGCGTGCCTTCGCGCAGCGCCGTCACGTCGGGAACGGTCATGAGGCAGCCTCTCGTCTCGCCGGTGGCCGATCAAGGTCAGCGGGTGGGGGAGGGGCGGCCACGCCGCTGCGCAGAGCCTCGCGCTGGGCCGGGCTCAGGCGGTCCGGCCGCGTCGTGACGGTGTACGCGCCGGTCCCTGTGCGCTCCAGGGCGAGCGGGTCGGCGATGTCCGGGCGGCGCCCGATCGCGTCCAGGGCGTCGGCGGCGCGCCCGCGCGGCCAGTCCAGCGCCGCGGCCAGCACGTCCTCCTCGAGCGGCCGGCCGGCGTGCACCAGCGCGGCGAGCGCCGTCAGCGCGTCGAGCACGACGGACTCGCTGAGGCCGCCGCCGTCCATCTGGTCGCTGATCCAGGCGAAGAACCGGCCCATCCGGCCCAGCCGGATGGCGGCGGGCGTGCCGGCGCCGAAGACGTCGATGCCGCGCCGGGCGGCCTTCGCGAGCTCGGCGTGCGCCCCGATGTCGGCCCTCCAGGCCCGCCGCCAGACGTCGTCGCCGATGACGTAGCGCTCGCGCCGCCCGCCGGGGTCCGTTGCGCGCCGGACCAGCTCCATCGCCTCCAGGAAGGCGATGGCCTTGGACACCGACGCCGGGCTGACCCGGAGCCGGCGTACCAGCTCGGCCGCCGTCAGGCTCCCCGCCTCGGAGATGATCAGGCAGGTGAACACCCGGGAGGCCATCCGGGGCAGGCCCGTGCCCGCCAGCAGGGTCGCGAACTCGTCCACGAAGCCGCGCACCTCCTCCGACGACCGCCCGTCGATCGGCGGCTCCGCCGCCGTCGGCCCGCCGGCCGGTTGGCGCC
>NZ_JBFAIA010000032.1:1478-58131 GCF_040654455.1 Nonomuraea sp. NPDC050691 | reverse complement strand
AAAGCAAGGCCAAACGATACGGCCGCACCCTCGTGCGTGTGGATCGCTGGTTCCCCTCCTCGAAGTTATGCTCGGCCTGCGGGGCACTGGCCGAGACTGGGCCGGCCTGGTCGTGGCGTTCAAGGACTTCGACGTCTCGAAGGGCATCTTCGGCAGCGAGTGGAACGGGCTGGACAACTTCGCCTACTTCCTCGCCTCGGGCGACGCCGCCACGATCCTGTTCAACACGCTCTTCCTCAACGTGCTCTTCCTGACGGCCACCCTCGCCGCCGGGATCACGCTGGCCATCATGCTCAACGAGATCCGCGGCCGCTTCTTCAAACGGGTCTCCCAGTCGGTGATCTTCTTCCCGTACTTCGTCTCCCCGGTCGTGATCAGCATCATGCTGCAGGTCCTGCTGCAGGGGACGGGCACGGGGAGCGGCGCGGTCAACGACCTGCTGAACGTGTTCTCGCTGCCCACGGTCGACTGGTACAACGAGCCGGGACCGTGGCCGTGGATCCTCACCGTGGTCAAGGTCTGGCAGCTCGGCGGCTACATGAGCGTCATCTTCCTGGCCGCGATCACCGCCATCCCGGAGGAGGTCTACGAGGCCGGGATGATCGACGGCGCGTCACGGACGCAGATGGCCTGGCGCATCACGCTCCCGCTGCTGCGTCCCACGGCGGCCGTGCTGGTGGTGCTGGGCGTCGGCCGCATCTTCTACGGCGACTTCGGCACCATCTACGCCATCGTCGGCGACCAAGGCCAGCTCTTCGACAGCACCGACGTCATCGACACCTACGTCTTCCGCGCCCTGCGCGAGCTCGGCGACTTCGGCACCACCGCGGCCGTGGGCCTGTTCCAGTCGGTGGTGGGCTTCGTGCTGGTGGTGATCGCCGTGCTGATCCAGCGGCGCTACTCGAAGGAGACCAGCATCCTATGAGCGCACGTGCTGCGAACAAGACCAGGCTCGAACCGTTCACGATCGTCAGCATCGCCGGCGTCGCCGTCTTCGTGCTGCTCTGCGCGGTGCCGTTCTGGCTCATCATCGTGGGGTCGTTCACCGACGAGTCCAAGCTCGCCACCGACGGCTACAGCCTGTGGCCCGCGCCGTTCTCCCTGGCCGCGTACGCGGCCATCTTCACCGGGCCCGCGGTGCTGAACGCCTACGTCGCCAGCGTCTTCATCACCGTGGTCGGCTCCACCCTGTCCCTCGCGGCCACCTCCGGCATCGCCTGGGTGATCGCCCGCCGCCTGCCGTACGTGAGCCGGCCCATGACGATCTTCGCCTACCTGCCGATGCTCTTCACCGGCGGCCTCGTGCCGCTGTACCTGCTGGTGACGCAGTACCTGCACCTGCAGAACAGTTACTTCTCGGTCATCCTGCCGCTGCTGGTGGCGCCGTTCCTGGTCTTCATCCAGGTCAGCGCGTTCCGGCAGCTCCCGGAGGCGGTGTTCGACTCGGCCAAGGTGGACGGCGCCGGCGAGCTGAGGATCTTCTTCAGGATCGCGCTGCCGCTGTCCAAGCCGATCCTGGCCGTCGTCGGCCTGTTCTACGCCGTGCACTACTGGAACGACTGGTTCATGGCGCTGCTGTTCATCTCCGACGTCGAGAAGTACCCGCTGCCGCTCATCCTCCAGAACCTGATCTCCAACGTCTCGTTCACGCAGATGCTGCCCAACACCAGCGGGACGAGCATGCCCGTCTACCAGCTCCGGCTGGCCCTCACGGCCGTCACCATCGGCCCGATCCTGCTGGCCTACCCCTTCGCGCAGCGCTACTTCGTCAAAGGCATCACTCTCGGGGCCACCAAGGGCTGACGCCCCCCACCCCCCGATCACAAGGAGACATCGTGTCCGCTCACCCTCTGTCCCGCCGTAGCCTGCTGGCCGCGGCCGGCGGCCTGTCCCTGGCCGCCCTCACCGGTTGCGGCTCCTCCTCCAGCCAGTCCGGCGGCAGTACGGCCGGCGGGAAGGGCGGGACGCTCACCCTGCTGCTGCCCGGTGACGTGCCGGCCGGCTGGGCGGCCGTGGAGGCCCAGGTCAACAAGAAGCTCCAGGCCGAGCTGGGCTTCACCATCAAGCCGCAGTTCATCCCGTGGGCCAACTACGGCCAGCAGTCGCTGCTGAAGTTCACCGCGGGGGAGAGCTTCGACACCGCGTTGCAGGCCCGCTGGCTCAACATGACCCAGCTCGCGGCGGGCGGCTCCCTCGTCGAGCTCGGCAGCCTGCTCGGCGGCGGCAAGTACCCGAACCTGGCCGCCACCATCGACCCCAAGATCCTCGAGCTGAACCGCTGGTCCGGCAAGCTGTGGGGCCTGCCGCAGATCAACTCGGTCGCCCGCCTCCACCACTTCCTCATCCGCCAGGACCTGGCCGACAAGCACGGCCTGGGGCAGATCACCGACTTCACCGCGCTCGAACGCTACTGGTACACGATCAAGGAGAAGGAGAAGGGCCTCACCCCGATCGGGGTCAACTCCAGCATGCCCGATCTGCTGATCTCGGCCACCCCGGTCGGCTGGCTCAACCCGTACTCCTGGGAGAACCCGAACCAGAGCGGCGCCTCCTTCACCGGCAACTCGGTGCAGTTCATCTTCGCCGCCGACGCCAAGCAGGCCGGCTCCTCGCGCCCCGTGCCGTTCTGGGAGGCGCCCGGCATGATGGACGCGCTGCGCCTGGTCCGCAAGTACTACCTGGACGGCCTGATCAACAAGAACGCGCTGACCGTCGACACCAGCGCGCTAAAGTCGCAGGCCAAGGCCGGGCGGATCGCCACCACCTGGGTCATCACCGACGGCCTGTCCTCGGCGGACCTGGCCGAGCTGCAGAAGAACGTCTCCGGCGCGATGACCGCCAACGTCATGCCGATCCGCGACGGCGTCAAACCCCACCAGACGTTCCAGGCCGACAACATGGTGGTGCTCAACGTGAAGGGCCAGAACCACGAGAAGGCCCTGCAACTGGAGGACTGGGTCTCGATCAAGGACAACCACGACCTCCTCTCCTACGGCATCCCCGGCAAGGACTGGAACGCGATCGGCGACGACAAGTTCGAGGCGCTGACCCCCTACGCGTTCCCCGGCTTCGCGCTGTGCTGGCGCGCCCCGCTGGAGCGGCGCAACAAGCTCATGACCGAGTCCGAGGCCAAGTGGTTCGACTGGGCGCAGAAGACGGAGAACTTCACCGTCGACCCGTTCGCCGGCTTCGTCCCCGACCCTGAGCCGGTGAAGCGGGAGAACACGCAGGTCACGGCCGCCATGACGAAGTACGGCAACCCGCTGTTCGTCGGCGCCGTGGACGTGGACAAGGGGCTGGACGACCTCAAGCGGGCGCTGGACAAGGCGGGACTCGCCAAGCTCCAGGCCGAGATGGCCAAGCAGGCCGACGCCTACCTCAAGGGGCAGTGATCTTCTTGGACGGCCGTGTGATCCGCAACCCCGTCCTGCCCGGCTTCCACCCCGACCCGTCGATCCTGCGGGTCGGGGAGGACTACTACCTGGCCACCTCGACCTTCGAGTGGTACCCGGGCGTGCGCGTCCACCACTCGCGCGACCTGGTGCACTGGCGCCCGCTGGGCGGCGTCCTGACCGATCGCCGGCTGCTCGACCTGGTCGGGGTGCCGGACTCCGGCGGCGTCTGGGCGCCCGACCTGACCTACCACGACGGGCTGTTCCATCTCGTCTACGGCGTGATGGACAACTACGCCTTCGGCTTCAAGGACATCACCAACTTCCTGATCACCGCCCCCTCGATCGAGGGCCCGTGGTCGGACCCGGTCCGGCTGCCGGGCCGCGGCTTCGACGCGTCGCTCTACCACGAGGACGGCCGGAGCTGGCTGCTCAGCATGGTCTTCGACTCCAGGCCCGGCCGCGGGTTCGCCGGGATCGAACTGCGGCCGCTCGACGGGGGCGAACCCGAGCTGATCCTGCCGAACCGCGACGTCACCGAGGGGCCGCACCTGTACAAGGCCGACGGCTGGTACTACCTGATGGTGGCCGAGGGCGGCACCGGCTACCGGCACGGGATCACGGTGCTGCGTTCCCGCTCGATGTCCGGGCCGTACGAGGAGGACCCGGCGGGACCGATGCTGACCTCGCGGCACGACCCGGGCCTCGCCCTGCAGAAGGCCGGGCACGGCTGCCTGGTGCGGACGCGGACCGGCGAGTGGTACGTCGCCCACCTGGCGGCCCGGCCGTACCCCGGCGGCACGTGTGTGCTGGGGCGGGAGACGGCGTTGCAGCGCGTGACGTGGGTGGACGGATGGCCGCGGGTCCCGGGCGGGGTGCCGGCCGTGGAGGTACCCGCGCCGGGATCGGTTGCTGACAGCCCGGACCTGACCGACGCCCAGCCCCTTGGCGTCCTGGGACCGGAGTGGAGCACGCTGCGCCGTCCCGCCTCGCCGGACTGGCTGACCGCCGCCCCAGGCGGGCTCACCATCCAGGGCGGTCAGTCACCGTACGGCCTGCGCAGCCCGAGCCTCGTGGCCCGCCCGGTCACGGCGAGCACGTGCTCCCTGGAAGCCGTCATGCGGTTCACGCCCGGCAACGTCCACCAGACGGCCGGGATCACCGCCTACTACAACTCGCGCAACTGGCACTACCTCGCCCTGACCAGCGACGGGCTGGTGCTGACCACCAGCGACCGGGGCACGCGCACCGAACGCCGGCTCGGCGGCCCGGCGGGGGCGGAGGGGGCGGAGGGGGCGGAGGTCAGGCTGCGGGTCGAGTTCGACGGCCCGGTGGTGCGCTTCTTCGGTGCCCACCACGACCCGGAGCTTTTCGGCGCCCACCACGGCCGGGAGCTCGTCCACCTCGGCCCGGAGCTGGACGCGACCATCCTGTCGGACGAGCACGCCGACGAGCACATCGACGGCCATGTGCGCGCCTTCGGCTTCACGGGCGCGTTCGTCGGCTTCTGGGTCCAGGACCTGGCCGGCGAGGGTTGCGCCGCACGCTTCGAACAGATCTCCTACCGGACATGAGCGACGACCACGCCGGGCCCGCAGCGGCATGAGGCTGCACGTCGCAACCAGCGGCCACATCGGCTCCCCCCTCCTGTTGGTGCACGGCTGGGGCGGGGACCACCGGGCATGGCACACCCTGGACTTCGGGGAACGCCGGGTGATCGTCCCCGACCTGCGCGGCCACGGCCGCTCCCCGGCGCCGCCGACCGGCTACCGTCCCGCCGACCTGGCCGGTGACCTGCTGCCCCTCCTCGACGAGCCGGTGGTGGCCGTCGGTCACTCCATGGGCGCCCAGGTGGTGACCGCACTGGCGGTGGAGCACCCGGAGGCGGTCAAGGCGCTGGTCGTCATCGCCCCCGCGTACGGCGCGGACGACGAGGAGGAGCGGCTCATCCCCGGACGGCTGGCGGCGTTGCGCGCGGAGGGCGCCGCCGCGGCCCTGCGCCAGCTCGGGCCTTTGCCCGCACCGGTCACCGAGCAACTGCTGGCCACGCCGGGTCACGTGCTGGCCGAGTGCTACGCCGGCATGTACACGGAGCCGGGCGCGTTCGGCGTGCGCCCCGAATCCGCGCGCTACCTGGCCAGACGGACCTGCCCCGTGCTGGCCGTACACAATGTGCCGGAAGCGGCGCAGTGGGAGGCGAGCCTGCCCGGACAGCACCCGCGCTCGCGGACGGCGGTGTGGCCGGAAGCGGGACACTTCCTGCACGTGGAGCGTCCAGGGGCGTTCGTGGACCTGGTGACGTCGTGGTGGGACGAGTGACGTCGTGGTGGGACGGTGACATGACGTCGCGGTGAGACGACTGACGTCCTGGTTGGTGGACTGACGGCGACCGCCGCGACGCCGCGGGTCCGCCTGCCTATGCGGCTGCGCGGCTACGAAGGACGGCCTGGCTACGGAGGACCGCCTGGCCATGGGGGACCGCCCTGCCATCCGGACCATGCGGTTACCCGGGACCGGGCGGATCGACTACCCTCCGGGACGTGATCGACGACGTGCTCGGCCCCTCGCTGGACGTCCTGTTCTGCGGCATCAACCCCGGCCTCATGTCGGAGGCCACGGGCCACCACTTCGCCCGCCCCGGCAACCGCTTCTGGCCGGCCCTCCACCTGTCCGGCTTCACCCCACGCCTCCTCGCGCCGTCGGAACAGCACCTTCTCCCTTCGTACGGCCTCGGCATCACGAACGTCGTGGCGCGGGCGAGCGCGAAGGCGTCGGAGCTGACGCGGGAGGAGCTGGTGGAGGGCGGCCGCCGGCTGGAGGAGTTGGTGGCGCGCGTCAGCCCCAAGGTGCTGGCGGTGTTGGGGGTGTCGGCGTACCGGACGGCGTTCGCCCGTCCGAAGGCGGTGGTGGGGTTGCAGGGGGAGACGGTGGGCGGGGTGCCGGTGTGGGTGCTGCCGAACCCGAGCGGCCTGAACGCGCATTGGACGTTGGCGGGGATCGCGGACGAGCTGCGGCGGGTGCGCGAGCACATCGGGCGCTGAGGCGCTTTTTTGCGGTATCGCTCTGGGGCCAGAAGACGGCCCATGAGGGCGATTGTCTGGATCTCAGTTCGGGTGATCAAGAGCGGTAAGTCACCATCCGTGATCTTTGTATGACTTGATTCGATCTTGTGGCCGTTTCGGGTGGAAGTTGCGCTTTGCCCGTTTGAGTAAAGCGCTCCGAGCCGCGCGAGTCAGGGACCTTGTCATCTGGCCCAGACGGGGTGGAGCTTCGTCCGGCGTCCCGTGGGATGCCCTACGTGGTTCGGAGTGTGACGGCGTATGCGCCGGAGTTTGTCATGGGCTCGTTTCCGGGCTGCGCTCGTGCTCGTCGGCCTGCTCCCGGGGCTGATGGTCACGATGTCGGAGCCGGCGCAGGCCGTTGCCGCATTCTCCGCCGTGGTGAGCCAGGAGCGGGTTGAGACGCCCAGGCAGATGGCCGGTACTACGACAGGGGCCCTGCCGCCGCTGACGCCTACGACGGCTGTGTGGCAGCCGCAGTCACGGAGTGCCGACAAGCAGCCTCCCAAGGGTGCGTTGCCGCTGGAGCGTGGGCGTGATGAGGCGCCGGTGCGCCCCAAAAAGCGGGACTTGCCCAGCGGGGTGGCGCGTGCCGAGCAGTTGGACGCCGGTTGCTGCTCGCCGTTCATCGAGGACAGGTTCCCGCTGCACGGGGCCCTGGTGGGGACCCTCACGCCCACGATGACGGCCTATGTCGCCGGCTCGGACGGGATTGACTACACGTTCAACGTTTGTGATTCCTGGCTGATGGAGGACGGCTTCTGTGTCTCCTCGGGCGTCCTCAGTGATGTCCACACCTGGCGCGTGCCCGCGGGCAAGCTGGAATGGGGCAAGGAGTACTACTGGCAGGTCATCGCGAAGAATCGCCTGACTACGGCGATCACCACGAGTGATACCTACACGTTCACCACCGGAGTGCGGCAGCCGGTGATGGGGTCGCAGCTCTCGGCGCGTGGAGTGAACGGCCAGGAGTTCAACCAGTTGTCGGGGAACTACACGACCGCGTTCACCGACGCTCAGGTGACGGCGGCCGGACCGCCGCTGTCGGTCGTGCGCTCCTACAACACGCTGGATGTGCGCGTGGACGGCATGTTCGGCGCGGGCTGGTCGACTCACTGGGACATGAAGATCGTTCGTGAGCCGAAGTCGCTGCTTGTGACGCAGGCCGACGGCCGCGTGTCCCGATTCGCGCCCAAGGGAGACGGCACCTTCCAGCCGCCGCCAGGCATGCACGCCACCCTCGCCGAACAGCAGGGCGGCGGATGGCGGCTGATGGACAAGTCCTCGACGTCGTACCTGTTCGACGCGGCGGGGCGGCTGGTGAAGATCCGGGACGGGCGGGGGCGTAGCCAGGATCTGGTCTACGGGTCCAACGGCCGGCTGGAGTCTGCGAGTGTCGCGGGCCGGACTCTGCGGTTCGGCTGGACGGGTGCGCACGTGACGAGCGTGTCCACCGACGCGGTGGACGGCAAGGCGTTGACGTGGACGTACGAGTACGACGGGGATCGTCTGACGGCCTCGTGTTCTCCCACGGCGACTCCCAACTGCACGCGGTACGGATACGGCAGCGGGTCGGCTTATCGGTCGACAATCCTTGACTCCGATCCGTACGGTTACTGGCGATTCAACGAGACGACCGGTACAGACACTGCCAACCTCGGCTGGGGCGCCGGGCCCGCCACCTACACCAATCCGTCGCTGGCGCAGCAGGGCGCGCTGGCCGGTACGGGCGACACCGCGGTGCATTTCGACGCGGGTGAGCTTTACGACGGCGAGGTGAGGCTGCGGGACAACGTCATAGCACGCCTGGCCGGCCAGTTGTCGGTGGAGACGTGGTTAAAGACCACCAAACCGGGCGTGGTGTTCTCCTCCGGCGGCTCGGGTTCCTCCGATGGGGCGATCTACATCGGCACCGATGGAAAGCTGCGGGGGCAGTTCCGGTCGCTTGAAGAGAACGACGACGACGTGTGGTACACGCCGATCACGAGTGCGGGCACCGTGACCGACGGGCGTTGGCATCATGTCGTGCTCACGGCTGACGAGGGTTCCGATCGGTTGTACCTGGACGGGAAGCCGGTAGGGACCCTGCAGACGCCTCGGGACATCTATTCGTGGTCGTCCGAGGCCCGCTTCGCGGGTGGACAGCTGGGGTGGCGCTGGCCAGCGGAGAGCAGCAGCTTCCAGGGAGAGCTGGACGAGGCGGCGGTGTACGACCGGCCGCTGACGCAGGCCGAGGTGGAGGTTCACTACGCGGCCCGGCTTGAGGCGCCGAACAAACTGACCAAGATCACCTTACCGTCGGGGCGGGTGTGGGCGAGCAACATCTACGACGCCGCCACCGACCGCATCAAGACGCACACCGACCAGCACGGCGGCACATGGCAGATCGCCGCTCCTGTCATCGACTACAACGTGGGCACGTCGACGGTCACGGTGACGGACCCCAACAACAAGACCATCAAGACCGTTCACGACGGCTGGCGCGACAATCGGATCGTCTTCGTGACGGATCAGCTCGGGTACGAGACCGCCTACGACTACGACACAGGCGGTTTCCGGGCTCAGGTCATCGACGCGAACTACAACCAGTTCACCTGGGCCAACGACGAGCGTGGCAATCCGATCAGCAGCACGTCGTGTCGCGGCTCGAACGACTGCCAGACCGCGTACGCCACGTACTACCTGAAAGCAGACGACGAGTTCGACCCGCGCAACGACCGGCAGCTGACCTCTCGCGACGCGCGCTCGTCGAGCCAGACCGACAACACCTACGCCACCACCTACGAGTACAACAGCTACGGCGAGCAGACCAAGCAGACGACGCCGGCCACAGCGGACTTCCCCAACGGCCGCTCGGTGACGATCGCCTACACCGACGGCACAGAACCGGCGATCAACGGCGGGACCACTCCGGCCGGCCTGGTGGCGAAGAAGACCGACGCGCGGGGCAACGCATGGACGTACCGGTACACGGCGGCGGGTGATCTGGCCGAGCAGACGAACCCGGCCGGTCTGGTGACGAAGCTGGAGTACGACGCGATCGGCCGGTTGTCGGCGTCCACGCAGGTGTCGCAGGCGCATCCGGGCGGGGTGAAGACGACGTTCACCTACGACGGGCTGGGCCGGTTGGTGACGCAGACCGAGCCGGGGGTGAAGAACGAGGTCTCCCAGGTCACGCACACCAAGCAGACGACGTTCGGCTACGACCCGGACGGCAACAAGCTGAGCGAGAAGGTAGCCGACCTGACCGGCGGTGACGCGGAGCGGACCACGGTCTACACCTATGACGGCCAAGGCCGGTTGGAGACGACCACCGACCCGGAGGGCGGGGTGGTCCGGCAGGCGTGGAACACCGTCGGCCTGGTGGTGCGGGTGACGGACGCGCGCGGCACGGTGATCGAGAACGGTTACACCAACCGTGGGCAGCTTGCGACGCGCACGGTGAAGGGATGGACGGGCAGCCCGGTCAATCCGCAGCCTGCCAAGGACGTGCTGCTGGAGTCGTACTCCTACGACGCGGCCGGCCGGTTGGTGGCTCAGTCCGATGCGATGGGGCGTAAGACGTCTTTCGAGTACTACAACGACAATCTGCTGTACAAGAAGATCGCCGACGATGTGAAGCTGAACGATCCCACGGCGTCGCCACGTGATGTGGTGCTGGAGAAGCACGCGTATGACGCGGCGGGTAACCGTACGAGCCTGGTCACGCCGAACGGGATGACGTCGGTGGAGACCGTGGCGACGCAGTACGTCTATGACGCCGCATCCCGTCTGGCGTCGCAAACGCTCAGTCCGGGAGGCCTGAACCGCAAGACCGCATTCGTGTACGACGCGAACGGCAACGTGCTGCGCAAGACGCTGACCGGCTCGGGCACGTCCCGCTCCGAGGTGACCGAGTACGTCTACGACAAGATGAACCTGGCAACCAAGACGACGGTGGAGAACGGCGCCGACGATCTCGTCTCCACCTCCGACTATGACGACCGGAGCCTGGTCGTCGCCACCACGGACCCACGCGGCAACGCCACCGGGGCGGACAAGGCCGCCTTCACTTCGACGTTGCGCTATGACGCGCTGGGTCGGCTGGTGGAGGCGACGGGTCCGCAGGTGAAGGTGGACAAGGCCGGCTCGTCCAGCGATGCGCGGCCATCGGCCCGCTACGGCTACGACGCCTTCGGCGGGACGACCCATGAGCGGGATGCGGAGGGCCGTACGATCACGTCGGTGTTCGACAAGGCGGGTCGTCTGGCGAGCAAGAGCGCCCCGCCGTACACGCCGCCGGGTGGGACCGCGATCACGCCGACCACCTCGCACGGCTACGACAAGGCCGGTCAGTTGATCCGCACCACCGATCCGCGCGGCTACACCAGCACGTTCGAGTACGACCAGCTGGGTCGTCAGGTGCGGGTGACGGACCCGGCGCCGGAAGGTGAGACGCCGGGCCGGTGGGTGGCTGAGTACGACATGGCGGGCGAGCAGCTCGCGGCCGTGGATCCGACCGGCGCGCGGAGCCAGGCGACCTACGACGATCTGGGACGCAAGATCACCGAGACGCAGGTGGAGCGTAAGCCGTCCGCCGCGGCCTACATCACGAAGCTGGAGTACGACGACGCGGGCCGCCTGGTCAAGTCGGTGGCTCCGGGTAACCGGACCACCACGTTCAAGGTGAACGCGGCCGGCGAGGTGACCGAGCAGACCGACCCGGCCGCCAACACCACGACCATGGACTACGATCCGGCCGGGCGGCCGACCAAGACCACCAACGTGGCGCTCACCACGGCGACGCTGGCCGAGTACGACCTGGCCGGCCGCAAGACCGCGTTCAAGGACCTGAAAGGCGCGACGGTGCTCCGCACGATGAGCACCGGCTACGACCCGGCCGGCAACCCCATCACCCTCACCTCTGGCGAGGGGCACGTCACCAAGCAGACCTTCGACGCCCTCAACCGGCTCACCAGCCTGATCGAGCCGGTCAAGGACGGCGAAACCATCACCACGTCGTTCGGCTACGACGCCACCGGCGCCCGCACCCGCCTCACGGACGGCCGCGGGAACGCCACCTGGACCACCTACAACACCCTCGGTCTGGTGGAGACGATGACAGAGCCGTCCACCACCGCCCACCCGGACGCTGCAGACCGCACCTGGACAGCCGTCTACGACCAGGCCGGCAACCCCACCGCGCTCATCCAGCCCGGCGGGGTCCGCATCGACCGCACCTTCGATCACCTCGGCCGCCTGACCAAGGAGACCGGCGGCGGTGGCGGATCGGCCAGCGCCGAGCGCAGCTTCGGCTACGACCTGGCCGGCCGCCAGACCACGATCGGTGACCTGACGATCGACTACAACGACCGTGCTCTCCCGTTGTCGATCAAGCGGGGTACCGCCCAGCAGACCGGCTACAGCTACGACGAGTTGGGCAACCCCACCCAGCGCGTGGACGCGGCCGGCACGGCCACCTTCACCTGGGACAACGCCGGCCGGTTGTGGACGGCGACGGACCCGGTCACCACCCGCAAGATCACCTACGACTACGACCAGGCCAACCGCGTCAAGACGATGACCGCCAAGGTCGGCACCACCTCAGCCGACACCCAAGCCTTCACCTACGACGACATGGACCGCCCCAAGACCCACACCCTCAAGTCGAGCACGGGCTCCCAGTTGGCGCAGATTACCTACGGCTGGGACAAGGACGACAACCTCACCACCAAGACCACCGCCGGCCTCGCGGGTGCCGGTACGAACACCTACGGCTACGACCATGCCGGACGGCTCACCTCCTGGACCGTCCCCGGCGGAGCCCAGACGTTGTACGAGTGGGACGCGGCCGGTAACCGCACCAAGGCCGGTGACAAGACCTACACCTACGACGAACGCAACCGCCTCACCTCAGGCGACGGCTCGACCTACACTTACACCCCGCGCGGCACCATGGCCACCGAGACCAAGAACGGCGCCACGACCCAGCTCACCTTCGACGCCTTCGACCGCCTCATCGGCGACGGCGACAGCCTCTACAGCTACGACAGCCTCGACCGCGTCACCACCCGCACCCGCGGCACCACCAAGCAGACATTCGCCTACACCGGCCTGACCAACGACCTGGCCGCCATCAGCGACACCAGCGGCGCAGTCCAGGCCAAGTACGGCCGCGACGCATTCGGCGGCCTCCTCGGCCAGAAGGAAGGCACCAATCCCGCCGTCTCCACCATGAACGACCTGCACAACGACCTCGTGGCCACCTACACCAGCACCGCCCTGGCGACCAGTACCGCCTACGACCCCTTTGGTTCCGTTACCGCCGAGACCGGCGCCAAGAACCTCCTCGGCTACCAGGGCGCCTACACCGACCCGGACACCGGCAAGGTCAATATGCACGCCCGCTGGTACCAGCCAGGAACAGGATCCTTCACCAGTCGCGACACCGCCACCCTCACCCCCAACCCCTCCGTCCAGGTCAACCGCTACACCTACGCCAACGCCTCCCCCCTCACCGGCATAGACCCCACCGGCCACGAAAGCATCGTCGTCTCTGGCGACGCGGTCGGCGGCACCTGGAAATCCCCCTACAGTCCAGGCGGCTACCAAACAGCCGCCGACTACTACCCTCAAGTCGGTGGTGCAGGTACACCCTACGGCCCCGTGCGCGACGACTACCAAATCGGAGATTGCTTAGCTTGTGTAAGTGCAGACCAAGTCGTGTGGGGCGCCGTCACCGTCATGACCAAGGAAGAAATGAAAAGGCAAGGTGTTCTGCCTAACGGATGGATCACTCCTAAAGGTTTTTGGGACCTTGACAAGAAAGCGCGCGAGGAGATCATCCAAATGGCTTATGCGGGAGTTTCCACTGAGAGGCTTGATGCCCTTTGGCGAAAGATGAAAATGGCGTCATCTGCTAGCGGCGCGTCGCGTAATGTGTCGCGCGCGGAGGTGGAGCGGGCGCTTGTGCAGAACGAGAAGTTGGAGTTTGATCTTCAGAAGTGTCACTCTCATCTCGATGACAAGGGTTGCAGAAAGCTAATAGAGGACGAGTGGGAATCTTGGCGTCGACTGTTCTGCGGCAACAGCAGATTCACCCCGAGCTGCACGGCTACACCGGCTGCAAAGGCGGTGGCGAAGATCTCGGGCATTCCCGTAAAGCTGTTCGAGTTTCTTGGGACGCAGGTCACTTTCATAAGCAATGCGGAATTCAATAAGCGTCTGGTTCGGTGGGCGAGGGACCAGGGAGGAAAATGCTCAAACAAGGGCCCGGGCACTCTGTACGTATGTACAGGACTCAAGTCAGGAGTCCACTTTGGGCGTGCCGCTACGACCTTGGGTAACGTAGTTCTCACCGGCAATGCACCCTCCCCCTCTCTCTTGAAGCACGAAGCGGAACATGCACGGCAATGGAACTGGTACTATTCGCGTACTAATTACTGGCCTACATACTTGGTTTACTACCT
The DNA here is from genome assembly GCF_040654455.1 of Nonomuraea sp. NPDC050691. Classification (NCBI taxonomy): domain Bacteria; kingdom Bacillati; phylum Actinomycetota; class Actinomycetes; order Streptosporangiales; family Streptosporangiaceae; genus Nonomuraea; species Nonomuraea sp. NPDC050691. The sequence goes on along the minus strand of NZ_JBFAIA010000032.1, from coordinate 44,232 downwards.
CGACCAGGACAAGCTGAACCCATGCAACAACAAGTACGAACAGCAAGCCGATGCCGTGTCGGCGACGTATAAGTGCTAAGGGGTGGCAATCATGGATAAGGCGGTATGGCGTGGATTCGGCGGTCATGTTCGGGCCTTGGCGCTGGGGTCGCTCTTGATGTCTGTGACCGTTTCGTGCAGCCTGGACATTCCCCTGCTCGGTGACCATGCCCCGCGGCCCATCGGAATCGGTCTCACGGAGCAGGGGAATCTCGAATTTCTTGTCCAGCTCTGTCCAGGAGAGAAGCTTTCTCTCCTTGCGGTAGTCGATAACGAGACGCTACGTCCTGCATGGAAGGTGTCTCAAGCCACTGGGCCTATAAGGGAGGGGGGCTCGATAGTTTTGGGCGAGACGGCAGGGTTTGCGAAGATTGATACTCCCCTGAGACTGCCGCTCCCATCTCATGTTGCCGTCTCGGCACAACTGGTGGGAGGCCTGTGGATAGAAAGCGTGTTTTCTCCCGCCAGCGTGTCAAAGGGTGTAGCCGGTACGGACATGGTGTTAGATCAAGAAGGTCGCAAGATGTCAAAGGGCGAGTTTAGGCAAAGGATCGGCAAGCAATACTGTTAACCTATAGCCTAGAGTCGCGGCGCCCCAGCCAAGCGCTTTGCCTACATTCTCGGTGCAGGTCGCCCCCATTCCGCAGTTCGTAGACAATACGCCGCGAGCTCGGGATCAAGGCGACCAGGAAAGTGGGCTTTCCGGTCGGCGCGCTTCCATGCTGTCGCAATAACATTTGTACTAATGCCGGCGCAGTCGTGGGCGCTGCGTCTATTGTCTGTTGGCCCTATTGTGCTCGTCGCCTACCAGTACTACCGCATGACCGCGTTGATGGCGTGAACGAGATGAGGATAACTTCTCGACTGAAGGTGAGGGCTTGAGGGGCGCCAGCCACCGTAGATAAAGACATTGTTGCGAGGTCGATTAGCCGTGCTTGCCTCCGGCGGCGGATCTGCGAGCATCGTCAACTGTGCCCGAGCGTTTCCTCGCGATGACGCTCGCCGTATGCCTGGCCGTCTCGGCCTGCGCCGTCGACTCCCGGAGCGCGGAATACGCATGCGTGGCGCAAGCTTCCACGGAGATGGAGGAGTTGCGCGATGCGGTGTCCGCCTCCCTGCCCTTCGAGGTGGCCGAGACTTTCCAGGGGAACCACAGTTGTGACTCGGGGGCCAAGGGCGGCTGGGTCTCCTTCGAGGCTGATCGCTCGGTGTCCGGCTACGCATTGCTGCAGAAGTTTCGTGACAAGGGATGGGATGTCGTCGACATGCGGCGCGACGACTGTGTGGCCTGTGTCGCCGGTGTGAGCAAGACGATCGACGGGAAGCTGGTCGAGGTGACCGTCATGGATCGTCCCGGGGCCTCGCTCGAAGTGATGGCGAGCCACTCGTAGGGCGGGTCCTGGCACTCCAGCTGGTCGCCTCCGCCAACCGCCAGCCGTTCTTGCGCTCGATCGGGACAAGCCCGCTGCCGGACATCATCGACCTCCGCGCTCACTCGTCCGTAAGCCGCTCGCTCGTCCGTAGGCCGCTCGCTCGTCCGTAGGCCGTTCGCTCGTCCGTAGGCCGTTCGCTCGTCCGTAGGCCGTTCGCTCGTCCGTAAGCTGAGGGTGTGTCCCCCGCACTGGTTCTGCTCGACGGCGTCCGCTGGCGGGGCGCGCGTGTGGTCGGCGATCGCGCGCAGACCCTGCTGGCCGTGCTCGCCATGCACGGGCGTGCGGGGGTCGGTGACGAGCGGCTGGTCGAGGAGTTGTGGCCGGACGAGGCGCCGGTCAACCCGACGAAGGCACTGCAGGTGGTCGTCTCGCGGACCAGGGCGGCGACCTGCGCCGACGCCGTGGAACGCATGCCGCGTGGTTACCGGCTCGGGCTGTCCGCCGGTCAGGTGGACGCGCTGCTGCTCGGCGCGCTGGTGGAACAGGCGCGGGCCGCGCTGGCGGAGGGCGACGTGGCGCTCGCGCGTCGCCGCGCCGAAGACGCCATGGCGCTCATGGCCGGTGGTGTGGACGGCGCCACGGGCGCGCTCGCCGAGCTGAGGGGCGTCGCGGCGGGGCGGGTGGCCGAGGCGCGACGGGTGGCGGCGATCGCCCAGGGGCGCGGCGGCGCTCACGAGGGCGCGCTGCCGCTGCTGGAGGAGGTCGCGGCAGAACGGCCGCACGACGAGGAGCTGCTCGCCTGCCTGCTGCGCAGCGAGGCCGCCGTACGTGGGATCGCCGCCGCTCTGGAGCGGTACGAGCGGTATCGCGCGGGCCTGGTCGCGCGGCTGGGCACGGAACCGGGGCCTGAGCTCGCCCGCGTGTACGCCGAGCTGCTCGTCGCGGATCGGCCGGTACGCGCGGGCATCCTGTTCGACGGTTCCTCGCTGCTCGGCCGCGACCGCGACATCCGCGCGGTGCACGCCCTGTTGCAGACCGACCGGGTCGTCTCCATCGTCGGCCCCGGCGGGCTGGGCAAGACGCGGCTGGCTCATGTCGTCGGCAGGAACGCCGCGCAGCCCGTCGCGCACTTCGTCGAGCTCGTCGGCGTCTCCTCGCCGGAGGGCGTGGTGGGCGAGGTGGGCTCGACGCTCGGGGTACGGGACTCGGTCAGCGGGCGTCGTGCCCTGACCGCAGAGCAGCGCTCCGACGTCCGCGCCCGGATCGCCCAGCATCTCGACCAGGCTCCGGCGCTGCTGATCCTGGACAACTGCGAGCACCTGATCGAGGCCGTCGCCGACCTGGTGGCGTTCCTGACCGTGACGACCCGCGACCTGCGGGTGCTCGTCACCTCGCGCGCCCCTTTGTCGATTCCCGCCGAACGCGTCTACCTGCTCGGCGAGCTGCTCACGGGCGACGCGGTGGAGTTGTTCCGGCAGCGCGCCACGGCCGCCCGCCCGGGTGTCCGGATCGACGAGGGAGTGGTGGAGGACGTCGTCGCCCGCCTCGACGGGCTGCCGCTCGCGATCGAGCTGGCCGCGGCCAAGGTGCGGGTCATGTCGGTGGAGGAGATCGCGCGGCGCCTGGCGGACCGGTTCACCCTGCTGCGCGGCGGGAACCGGACCGCCCCCGACCGGCACCGGACGCTGCTCGCGGTCATCGACTGGTCGTGGAATCTGCTGGACGAGCCCGAACGGCGGGCGTTGCGGTGGTTGTCGCTGTTCGGCGACGGGTTCACGCTGGCGGCGGCCGAACACGTCCTCGGCCCGGACGCCCTGCACGCCGTGGACGCGCTGACCGAGCAGTCGATGTTGAGCGTCCGCGAGACGGCGTACGGCCTCCGCTACCGGATGCTGGAGACCGTCAGGGAGTTCGGCCGGATGCGGCTGGAGGAGGCCGGCGAGGAGGAGCCCGCCCGGGCGGCGCAGCGGGCCTGGGCGACGGCGTACGCCCTGGAGCACGCCACCGAGCTGTTCGGCCCGGAGCAGTTCGCGGCGGCCGACGCGTTGCGCGCCGAGGAGGGCAACCTCGCCGACCTGCTCCGGCAGGCCCTCGGCGAGGCCGATCCCGTCACGACGATCCAGTTGCTGGCCGGCCTCGGCGCGCTGTGGGCGGTCCGCGGCGACCACCCCCGGATCCTGGTCCTCCGGGACGCGATCAGGCAGGTGATCACGGGTTGGGCGCCGCCGCCGCACCTCGTCGAGGTCACCAGGGGCGCCATGCTGGTCACGCTCATGAACGTCGTGATCATCACCGACCGCCGCGGCGATCCGCTGCGCGACCTCCTCCGTGAGCTGCCGACCAGCGACGCGACGGATCCCCGCGTGGCGGCGATGGCCACGGTGGTGCTCGCCTGCGACACGGCCGACGGCGCCGACGTACGCGACCGGCTGGCGACGTTGCGCGGGAGCGACACCCCCGAGGTGGCCGCCGCGGCGACGCAGATGAGCGTCCACGTCCTGGAGAACGCGGGCGACGTGACCGGGGCGAGGGCGGCCGCCGAGCGGGCCCTGACGATGCTCCGCGACGACGACGGGCCGTGGTTCGCCGCGGTCAACCATGCCGTGCTGGCCCACCTGGTCATGCAGCTCGGCGACCGCCGGCGGGCGGTCCGGCACGCGCGGGCCGCCATCCCGGTGATGAGCCGGCTCGGCGCCACCGACGACGAGACCCAGCTGCGCTCGCTGCTGCTGGTCTCCGCGCTCGCCGACGGCGACCTCGACACCGCGGAGGCCGAGTTCGCCGAGATCACCCGGATCAACGACACCGAGGCGGTGCTCGGCGGGGTGGCCATCGTCTCGCTGTGCGCTGCCGAGCTCGCCCTCGCCCGCGGCGAGACGGCCGCCGCGCTCGCGGAATACCGCCGGGCCGTCGAGCGGACACGCGACCTGCTCCTGCCCGGGGTGCCGCGCGCCGAGGTCATGCCGTGGACGCTCGTCGCGGAGTCGGTCGCCCTGACGGCGTACGCGTATCACGCCACGCCGGAGGACGTCCGGTACGGCGAGGAGCTGTTCTCCGCCGTCCGGGGCTACGACGTGCTGGCCGTGGAGAGTCCCGTTCTCGACTTTCCGCTGTGCGGTGCGGCGCTCTTCGCTCTCGGCGCCTGGGGGTTGCTGCGGGGAGCCATGGCCCCTCGCGACGCGATCAGGCTGCTGGTGCTGGCCGAGCGGTTCGCGTACAACACCGTCATGCCCAGCATGACGTTCAAGCGGATCGAAGCGTACGCGGAGCGGGCCGCGCCCGGGACGATCGCCGGCACGCGGGCCGAGTACGGCGACCGGCGCGGCCCCGACCTGCTCGACGAGGCACGCGGTCTCGTCGAGCGGGTCGCCGGCTCTGACGGGCGCAGGTCACATGTGCCGCTTGTAGCTGCGCACCGACAGCGGCGCGAAGACCGCGATGACGATCAGGCACGCCAGGAGCGTCCAGGCCACCGCTCCGCTGACGTGCGCGCTGTTGGCGAGGTCGCGGGTGGCCGTGACCAGGTGTGAGACCGGGTTGACCCGGACGAACGCGGCCAGCCAGCCGGGCAGGGTCTCGACGGGGACGAACGCGTTCGACAGGAACGTCAGCGGAAACAGGATCATCATGGAGATGCCCTGCACCGCCTGGGCGCTCCGGGCGATCGTGCCGACCCAGGTGAAGACCCACGCCAGCGACCAGCCCGTGCAGATCGCCAGCAGGATCGCGGCGAGCACGCCGACCACCCCGCCGCCCGGGCGGTAGCCCATCACCAGGCCCATGCCGAAGGTCAGAGTGGCCGCGATCGTGTAACGCAGCAGGTCGGCCACCATCGGGCCGGCGAGCGGCGCGATCCGGGCGATCGGCAACGACTTGAACCGGTCGAAGACGCCCTTCTCCATGTCCTCGCGCAGTTGCGTGCCCGTGGCCATGCACGTCGTCAGCACGGTCTGGGCGAGGATGCCGGGAATCATCAGGGGAAGGTAGCTCTGCACGTCGCCGGCGATGGCGCCGCCGAAGATGAAGGCGAACATCGCGGTGAACAGGATGGGTTGCAGCGCCACGTCGAAGAACTGCTCCGGGTTGCGGCGCATCTTCTTGAGCGCCCGCCATGCCATCGTCAGGGTCTGGCCGAGCGTCTCCCCCAAGGAGACGCGACGCCTGGCGGCCGCCACGCGGTCGGCGGCCCGGACCGTCTCACGGGCGGGGGCGATCATGGTGCTCATCGGTTCTCCTCCGTGCCGGTCTCGTCGTCCGTGCCCGTCTCGTGGTCCGTCTCGTGGCCGGTGAGGGCGAGGAACACCTCGTCCAGGCTGGGCTTGGCCACGCTCACCGAGGAGATCGACACTCCGGCGGTGCGCAGCGCGATCAGTACGTCCGCGGCCAGGTCGGCCTGGTCGAGGGCGACGTTGAGGCGGCCCTGCTCCGGGCTGAGGACCGGCTCGGAGCCGAGGACGCGCCGCACGACCTCCACGGCGGCGGGCACCTCGCCCGGCTCGGCGAGCAGCAACTGGAGGGTGGAGTTGCCGACCGCGGTCTTCAGCTCGTCCGGGGTGCCCTCGGCGACTTTGCGGCCGTGGTCGATGACGGCGACGCGATCGGCGAGCTGGTCGGCCTCGTCCAGGTACTGCGTGGTCAGCAGCACCGTGCAGCCGTCGGCGACCAGACCGCGGATGGTGTCCCACATCTGGCCGCGTGTGCGCGGATCGAGACCGGTGGTCGGCTCGTCGAGGAAGATCAGCGGTGGCCTCGTGATCAGGCTGGCCGCCAGGTCGAGGCGCCGGCGCATGCCGCCGGAGAACTGCGCGATCGGTCTGTCGGCGGCCTCCTCCAGGCCGAACTGGCCCAGCAGCTCGGTGGCGATGCGCCGGGCCCGCGGCGCGGCCACGCCCTGCAGGCGGCTGAAGAGCCACAGGTTCTCGCGGGCGGTCAGGTTCTCGTCGACGGACGCGTATTGGCCGGTGACGCCGACGAGCTGACGGATCACGTGCGGGTTGCCGGCCACGTCGACCCCGAAGATCTCGGCACGGCCCGCGTCGATCGTCGACAGGGTGGCCAGCATCCGCAGGGTGGTGGTCTTGCCGGCCCCGTTCGGGCCGAGGACGCCGAAGATCTCGCCGGGGCGCACGTCCAGGTCGATGCCGTCGACGGCACGGTGCCGGCCGAACGTCTTGACCAGCCCCTGCGCATGTACGGCCGGCTCGGTGCCCTCGTCGGGGGCCGGACCGGCCCCGGTACGTCCGAGTTCTGTGATGCTCATGGCTTCACTCTCGGCGGCGCCGGTTTCACGGCACCCTCGACCGGGTTTCACCGGTTGCCGGCAGGAGCCCCGGAGAGGGGACGGCCCCTCGGTTCCGGGCGCGGCCGCCGCCGCTCCGGGTCCGGTCGATCCACTCCACGCCCCGGACGTCGCGCGTTCCAGGTCAGGAGTCTTCCGAAAGAGGATTTTCGGAAGAGGGTTTTCGGAACATGACTCGGTCCGTCGGCTCCAGGGTCGGTGTTCTGTTCTTCCTCGTCATGCTGGTGTTCGACCGCGAGGTGCTGGAGAACGAGCCCGGAGACGTCCTCTGATCACGGGAGGGCAGCGGCGGTCCGCCGGCGGAGAAGGGCCTGGTGGTCCGGGTCGGTGCAGAGTGTCAGGGTCAGCCCGGTGCCGGCGGCGTCGGCCAGGATGGCCAGCAGGGTGGCGAGCTGGTCGGCGGGCTCGGCGCTGAGCAGTTCCTCGGCGTGCTCCACGACCAGGGACACCTTCCCGGCGTCACGCAGGGAGTCGGTCAGCGCGTCCCAGTTGCGGCCGAAGTAGCCGGGCAGGCGCATTGCCCGGGCCGCCTCCTCGAAGAAGGCGGCGCGGGTCCTGGCCGCGCGGCCGTCGATGACCGCGGGCGCCGGGTCGGTGGACACCGACAGCCATGGCGGCAGCGGCCGTGCGGCAGAATCCATGAGGGGCCTACAGCTGGTAGAAGTCGGTGTAGTGGTTCGGCGAGAACCAGGTCACGCGGGTGCTCCGGTTGACGACGATCCGGTAGGCGTCACGCGCGGCGCCCCGCGCCCGGGGGTACACGTCGTACTCGTCATAGACGGCGGCGCCGCCGGGGAGCCGGCCTTCCCGGTTGTGGAAGCGCCCGCCGGTGTAGTTGTACGCGCCGCCCGGCCAGGGGTACCAGCCGGCGCGGGTGGGGTAGCCCTTGGCGGCCCAGGTCGAGCGGGCCGAGCGCGCGTCGGCGCATCGGGGCATGGTGCAGGAGTCGTGGACCGACGCGTCGGCGGGGGTGGCGCCGGCCATCCCGGTCAGCGAGACGACGACGGCGGCGAGCGTGACCGCGAGCCTCGCCGTCCAGCTCGTCCGCGAAGTCGTCCAGCTCGTCCGCGAAGTCGTCCAGCTCGTCCGCGAAGTCGTCCAGGCCGTCCGGGAAGACGAACGTGGGCGTTGGCTCGTGTGCACGAAGCCTCCTGGAACATCCGGGGACGGACACCGTCCGGATCGCTCGCTGTCGAAGAGCATCACATCACGACAGGCGCTCCCGTACTCGCCGCGCCGCATGCCGATCACGACCCTTGACGCGCCCAAGCGCGATCCCTACCATTCAGTAACCTCTTAATGATCAACGCAATCCCCGTTTACGGTTCAACCACTTCCTTGTGGTCCGGAAGTGGCCCGGCCGTAGTTCTGTAGGGAAATGTCCCATGTCAGATGACTATGACGTCGTCATAGTGGGCGCGAGCATTGCCGGATGCGCCGCCGCCATACTTTTCGCGAATCTCGGCGCCCGTGTCGCGCTTCTCGAAAAGCATTCCGGCATGGACGCGTACAAGGTCCTCTGCACCCATACGCTCCAGCCGAGCTGCATGCCGGTCGTGAAGACGCTGGGCCTGCTGCCCCTGCTGGAGGAGGCCGGGGCGCGACGGCACGTCACCCACCTCTGGACACGCTGGGGGTGGATCGAGCCCCAGGACGAGCCGGGACGGGAGCCGCTCCCGCACGGACTCAACGTCCGCCGCCAGACCCTCGACCCCCTGCTCAGGCGGCTGGCCGCCGGGACGCCGGGCGTCGACCTGCGGCTCGGCCACAGCGTCAACGGGCTGCTGGAGGAGGACGGCCGCTTCACCGGCGTCCGCGTCACCGCCAAGGGCACGCAGAGCCGGCTGACGGCGCGGCTGGTCGTGGGCGCCGACGGGCGCGGCACGACCGTCGGTGACCTCAGCGGCCTCCCCGTACGGCTGAGCGCCAACAACCGGCTGGGCTTCTTCGCCCAGTACCGCGGCCTGGCGGAGGACACCGCGAGCCGGGTGTGGTTCCTCGACCCCGACACCGCCTTCGCCTTCCCCAACGACGACGGCGTCACCGTGGTCGCCTGCAGCCCGAACAAGGAACAGCACGCCTCCGCCTTCCGCGCGGACCTCGAAGGCAGCTTCGAGCGGTTCGTCCGCGCCCTGCCCGACGCCCCCCGCATCGACCGGGCCGAACGCGTCTCGAAGATCATCGGGACGCGTGACCTGCCCAACGTCTACCGCAGGCCGTACGGGCCGGGACTCGCCCTCGTCGGCGACGCGGCGCTGGCCACCGACCCGCTGTGGGGCGTCGGGTGCGGGTGGGCGTTCCAGTCGGCCCAGTGGCTGGTGGACGCGGTCGGCCCCGCCGTGGCCGGACAGGGTGACGTGCTGCCGGGGCTCGACGCGTACGGCGAGAAGCACCGCGCCGCGCTCGACAGCCATCACAAACTCATGGAGGACTATTCGGCCGTCCGGCCGTTCAATGTCTTCGAGCGGCTGCTGCTTTCCGCGGCGGCCCGCGACGCCGGGGCGGCCCGGCATTATCACGCCTTCGCCTCCCGCCTCATCGACGTCAAGGAATTCGCGTCACCGGGCTCGCTGCTGCGCGCCGCGCGGGTCAACGCGTTCCACCGTCCGCGCAACGCGCCGCCGAAAATCTAAGGATTCCCGTGACTTCTCGTATCGCCGTCGTCGGCATGGCATGCCGTTTTCCCGACGCCTCCACGGCCGGTGAGCTGTGGGACAACGCCGTGGCCGGCCGCCGGGCCTTCCGCCGGCTGCCCCCGGAACGCATCCGGCTGTCCGACTACTGGTCCGAGGACCGCACGGCGCCCGACCACTTCTACACGACCGAGGCGGCGCTGTTACGCGACTGGGAGTTCGACCGGCTGCGGTTCAAGGTGGCGGGGACGACCTTCCGCAACACCGACATGGTGCACTGGCTCGCGCTGGAGGTGGCAGCCGAGGCGCTGGCCGACGCCGGCTTCCCCGACGGCAAGGGCGCGCCGCACGAGACCACCGGCGTGGTCGTCGGCAACTCGCTCACCGGCGAGGGCCAGCGCGCGGCCGGGATCAGGCTGCGCTGGCCGTACGTGCGCCGTGTCGTCGCCAACGCCCTGGAGGGCACGCTGGACACCGAGCAGCTCGCCGGGCTGCTCGCCCGCATGGAACGCGACTACAAGGCGCCGTTCCCCGTGCCCGACGGCGACTACCTGGCCGGCGGCCTGTCGAACACGATCGCCGGGCGCATCTGCAACCACTTCGACCTCAACGGCGGCGGCTACGCCGTGGACGGGGCCTGCGCCTCGTCGCTGCTCGCGCTCACCACGGCCTGCAACGCGCTGGTCTCCGGCGACCTCGACGTCGCCGTCGCGGGCGGCGTGGACATCAGCATCGACCCGAACGAGCTGATCGGCTTCTCCCGGGCCGGCGCGCTCGCGGCCGACGAGATGCGCGTCTACGACCAGCGCTCCGCCGGCTTCTGGCCGGGCGAGGGCTGCGGCATGGTCGTGCTGATGCGCGAGGAGGACGCCGTCGCCCGAGGCCATCGGGTGCACGCCCTGGTCGCCGGCTGGGGGGTGTCCTCGGACGGCGCGGGCGGGATCACCCGGCCGGAGTCCGACGGCCAGCGGCTCTGCCTCGACCGCGCCTACGAGCGCGCCGGGTTCGGCATCGAGGAGGTCCCGTACTTCGAGGGGCACGGCACCGGCACCTCCGTGGGCGACGCCGCGGAGCTGCAGACGATCTCCGAGGCGCGCAGGGCCACCGCCCCGGACGCGCCGCCCGCGGTCATCGGCTCCATCAAGGCGAACATCGGCCACACGAAGGCGGCCGCCGGGATGGCCGGCCTGATCAAGGCGGTCATGGCGGTCAACAGCGCGGTCCTGCCGCCGACCACCGGCTGCGAACGTCCGCACAAGCTCCTGTCCGGCGAGTCACCCGCCCTGCGAACCCTCCGCAAGGCCGAGCCGTGGCCGCTCGGCGCGCCGCTGCGCGCGGGCGTCAGCGCCATGGGCTTCGGCGGCATCAACACGCACGTGGTGATCGAGTCCCCGCGCCCCCGCCGGCCCCGCCTGGACGGGCGGACCCGCACGCTCATGAACTCCCCCCAGGACGCCGAGCTGTTCTGCCTCGACGCCGGCACGCCGGACGACCTGCGCCGCGAGGCGGAGCGCCTGGCCGCGGTCGCCGTGGGCATGTCCCGCTCCGAACTGCCCGACCTCGCCGCGCACCTGGCGCGCGGGCTCGGCGCGAGGACGCGGCGCGCCGCGGTCGTCGCCGGGACGCCCGCCGAGCTGGCCGAACGGCTGCGCAAGGTCGCCGAGCTGGCCGGACAGGGCACGGAGCGGCACATCGACGCCGCGGCCGGGGTCTTCCTCGGCACCCTCGGCGAGCTGCCGCGCATCGTGCTCATGTTCCCCGGCCAGGGCTCCGGCACCCGCTCCGACGGGGGCGCGCTGCGCCGCCGCTTCGACGTGGTCGACGAGCTGTACGAGACGGCGGCGCTGCCCGCGGACGGCGACCAGGTCGAGACCGCCGTCGCCCAGCCGCGCATCGTGACCGCCTCCGTCGCGGGGCTGCGGGTGCTGTCCGAGCTGGGAGTCGAGGCCGGGACCGCGGTCGGCCACAGCCTCGGCGAGCTCGTCGCGCTGCACTGGGCCGGGTCGTTCGACGAGGCGGCGGTGCTGCGCGTCGCCGCCGCCCGGGGACGGGCGATGAGCGAGCTGTCCGAGAGCGGCGGGGCGATGGCGAGCATCACCGCCGACCACGACACCGTGGCCGCGCTCATCGGCGAGGACCCCGTGGTCGTGGCCGGGCTCAACTCCCCGCGCCAGACCGTGGTCTCCGGGCCCGGCGAGGCGGTGACCCGGGTCGTGGAACGGGCGACCCGCCAGGGCCTGCAGGCCGTACGGCTGCCCGTCTCGCACGCCTTCCACTCGCCGCTGGTCGCCCCGGCCGCGGGCGTCTTCGCGGGCACGCTGGCTCAGGAGAGCCCGGCGGCCGTCCGCCGGCACGTCGTCTCCACCGTGACCGGGGCGCCGGTAGTCGGCGACCCCCTCGACCTGCTGCGCGAGCAGATCACCGCGCCCGTCCGGTTCTCCGAGGCGCTCGCCGCGGCGGCCAAGGACGCCGACCTGCTCGTCGAGGTCGGCCCGGGCCAGGTGCTCACGCAGCTCGCGCGGGACATCGTGAGCGTCCCCGCCGTCGCCACGCGCACGGACGACGACTCCCTGGGCGGCATCCTCCGGACGCTGGGCGCCGCGTTCGCCGTCGGCGCCGCCGTCAAGGTCGGCGACCTGTTCGCCGACCGCTTCACCCGCCCCTTCGACCCGGCCGCCACGCCCACCTTCATCACCAACCTGTGCGAGGTCGTCCCTGAGATCGACTCCGCGCTGCTGACCGGCGGCGCGGCGGCCCCGGCGGCGGTGCCCGAGACGTCCGCGGCCGGCGAGCCGGCCGGCGACCCGCTGCTCCTGCTGCGCCGGCTGGTCGCCGAGCACGCGGAGTTCCCGCTGGAGGCGGTGCAGGCCGACAGCAAGTTCCTGGACGACCTGCACCTCAGCTCGATCGTGGTGGGCGAGATCGTCGGCGAGGCCATGCGCCGCCTCGGACTGTCCGAGCCGGCCGCGCCCACCGGGTACGCCACCGCGACCCTCGGCCAGGTCGCCGAGACGCTGGAACAGCTCGTCGCCACCGGCCAGGCGCCGGCCGAGGACGCCGAGACGGCCGCGGCCCGGATCGTCCCGCCCGGCGTCGCGCCCTGGGTCCACGGCTTCGCCGTGGCGAGGAGGGAGAAGGGCGTCCCGCGCCGTACGGCTCCGCGGAGCCCGGGAGCCTGGGGCGCCGTCGGCGAGCACCCCGCCGCCGGGGCGCTGCTCGCCGCCCTGGAGGAGGCGGAGGCGGGCGCCGGCGTGCTGGCGGTCCTCCCCTCGGGGCCGCGCGCCGACCGGCTGGCGGTGCTGCGCGCCGCCGCCGACGCGGTGCTCGCCGGCAAGGACGTGACCCGCTGCGCGATCGTCCAGGAGGACCCCGGCGGCGCCGGCTTCGCCAAGACCCTGCACCTGGAGGCGCCCTGGGTCGCCACCACCGTCGTCACCCTGCCGCTCGACGCCGAAGCGCCCGCCCGGGTCGCCGCCGAGGTGATCGCCACCGGCGGGTTCGCGGAGGTCTTCTACGACGCGGACGGCACCCGCGCCGAGCCCGTCCTGACGCCGGTGGAGCTCGACGGCGACGAGATCCCGCTCGGCCCGGACGACGTGCTGCTCGTCACCGGAGGCGGCAAGGGCATCACCGCCGAGTGCGCGCTCAGCCTCGCCAGGGAGACGGGCGCGCGCCTGGCCCTGCTCGGCCGGTCCGACCCGGCCGCGGACCCCGAGCTGGCCGCCAACCTGGAGCGGATGGCGGCCACCGGGGTGACCGCCCGCTACCTGCGCGCCGACGTCACCGACCCCGCGGCGGTGGCCGGGGCGGTCGCCGCCGTCGAGGACGACCTCGGCCGGGTCACCGGCGTGCTGTACGGGGCCGGCGGCAACGTGCCCAAGCTGCTGCAGGAACTCGCCGACAACGACTACGCCGCCACCATCGACGCCAAGGTCGCCGGGCTCGACGCCGTGCTCGCCGCCGTCGACACGGCGGCGCTGCGGCTGCTCGTCACGTTCGGCAGCATCACCGGACGGGCCGGGCTGCGCGGCGAGGCCCACTACGCGATCGCCAACGAATGGCAGAGCGACCTCGTCGAACGGCTCGCCCGCGAGCTGCCGCACTGCCGGTGCAGAGCCGTGGAATGGTCCCTGTGGTCGGGCGTCGGCATGGGCGAGCGGCTCGGCTCGGTGGAGAGCCTCGCCCGCGTCGGCGTCACGGCCATCACCCCCGACCAGGGCGTGGCCCTGCTCCGCGACCTGGTCGCCGACCCGGACGCGCCCGTCGTCACCGTGGTCACGGGCCGCTTCGGCGACCTGCCGACGGTCACCTTCGCCGCCGGCCCCGAAGGGTGCGACGACCTGCCGCTGCTGCGCTTCCTCGAGCAGCCGCGCGTCCACTACCCGGGCATCGAGCTGGTCGCCGACTCCGAGGTCGGCTGGGGCAGCGACCCCTACCTCGCCGAGCACGTCTTCGGCGGCGGCGAGGGGGCCGTGGTCCCCGGCACGGTCGGCATGGAGATCATGGCCCAGGCCGCGGCCGCCCTCCTCGGCGCCGACGCCGTCCCCGTCCTGGAGAACGTCGAGTTCCTGCGGGCCATCGTCGTGCCCGAGGACGCCCCGGTGACGGTCCGGGTGGCGGCGCTGCGCGTCGGGCCGGGCCGGGTGGCCGCCGCCGTCCGTACGAGCGCGACCAAGTTCCAGGTCGACCACTTCCGGGCGGTCTGCGACTACTCTCAGGCCGCCGCGCAGCCGGACCCGCTCGGGCTCGTCCGGCGCGACGACGTGGCGCTGCCGCCGCTGGCGTTCGACCCCGCCACCGACCTGTACGGGCCGATGCTCTTCCACGGCCCGCGGTTCAAGCTCGTCGAGAGCATCCACCGCACCGGCGCCCAGCACGTCACCGGCCGGCTCCTGCCCGGGACGGACTCCTCCTGGTTCGGCCGGTACCTTCCCGACCGGCTCCTGCTCGGCGACCCGGCCGCCCGCGACGCGTACATGCAGCCGATGCAGACCTGCGGGCCGACCGTGCTGGCCATCCCCCTCGGCGTGGACCGCGTGGTGCCGAGCCGCCTCGCGGGCGCGCAGGCGACCGACGTCTACATCCGGCACCGGTTCGACGACAAGTCCTGGGACATCGAGGTCACGGACCGCGACGGCCGGGTGGTCGAGACCTGGCGGGGCTTCCGGACGCAGCTCGTCAGCAAGTACGAGGTGCCCCGCGAGTGGGTTCCCGTGCTGCTGGGCTCGTACCTGGAGCACGTGCTCATCGAGCAGGACCTGGCGGGACGCGTCGTGCTCGACGTGGACGGCGACGGGCTGGAGCGGCGCCAGGCCAGCCTGCTGGCCGTCCGGCGGCTGTTCGGCGCCGAGGCCGAGGTCGTGTGGCGGCCGGACGGCAGACCGGAGCTGGTGGGCGGCGGCACGGTGTCCGTCTCGCACGCCGGCGGCGTCACGATGGCGACGACCACCCCCGGATGTGACCTGGAGACCGTCACGCCCAGGAGCGAGGAGGCGTGGACGTCGCTGCTCGGCCCCGGTCGGCGCACGCTGGCCGGGACCGTGGCCGAGGAGGCCGGCGAGGACACCGACACCGCGGCCACGCGGGTCTGGACGGCCGCCGAATGCCTGGTGAAGGCCGGCATGCCGGTCGACACTCCCGTCACGTTCGAGGCGGCCAGGGAGGGCGGCTGGGTGGGGCTCGTCGCCGGCGGGCGCCGGATCCTGACGCTGTCCACCCGGCTGCGCGGCGTGGCGGCCCCCGTGGTGCTCGCCGTCCTCGCCGAGACCGACCCGGAGGCGGGCAAGGCGGGTGAGCTGCGATGAGCGGGGACGCGTACGAGTACCGGCACGTCGTCGGCATCGAGGACACCGACCTGCTGGGCAACGTCAACTACGTCAACTACATCCGCTGGCAGGGGCGCGCCCGGGAGATGTTCCTGCGCGACTTCGTCCCCGACGTGGTGGCCGGCTTCGCCGACGGGGTGCGGCTGCTGACGGTGAGCTGCCGCTGCGACTACCTGCGGGAGCTGGCGGTGTTCGACGAGGTGGTCGTCAGGATGCGGCAGGGGGAGCTGGGCCAGACCCAGTCGGTGATGACGTACGAGTACTGGCGCCAGCTCCCGGGCGGAGGAGAGGAGCTGGTCGCCACCGGCGAGCAGCGGATCGCCTGCGTGCGCCCCGACGAGCACGGACGCATGGTCCCCGCGCGGATCCCCGAGCAGATGCGGCGCCTGCTCGAACAGGTGCAGAGCCCCGCCACCCGCCGCTGACCCGCCAAGGCCCGCTGGGCGCAAAGGGCCGCAGCTGACCCGGAAAGGACCGTTCATGCACGCCGTCGCCGCCACCGCCCGCTGGACCGCCGCCGCCCGCGCCAAGGAGTCGCGCCGCGAGGACGCGATCTTCACCGACCCGTACGCCGACCAGCTCGCCGGGCTGGAGGGCACGACCCTGTTCGCCCGCTACGACAACCCGGGGGTCGGCGAGTTCATCTCCATCCGCACCCGCTACCTGGACGACCTGATCCGCCGGCATGCCGGCCTCGGCCAGGTCGTGCTGCTCGCGGCCGGCATGGACACCCGCTCCGTACGGCTGCCGTGGCCGCCGGGGGCCGTCCTGTACGAGGTCGACCAGGCGGACCTGCTGGAGGAGAAGGACAAGCGGCTCGCCGAGCTGGGCGCCCGGCACGCCTGCGACCGGCGGGCCGTCGGCGCCGACCTCACCGGCGACTGGCCCGCGGCGCTCCGGGAGGCCGGCTGGGACCCGGCGGCGCCGACGCTGTGGGTGGCCGAGGGGCTGCTGTTCTACCTGCCGGAACCGGCCGCCCGCCTGCTGCTCGAACGGATCGCGGGGGCCGCCGCACCGGGGAGCGTGCTCGCCGGGGACCTGCTCAGCCACCAGTCGATGATCAGCGAGTTCTCGAGGGAGGGGCTGCGCCGGCTCACCGAGGACGGCTGCCCGTGGTTGTTCGGCACCGACGAGCCGGAGGAGTTCCTGTCCGGCTGCGGCTGGCGGGTGACCGAGCTGAGGATGCCGGGGGAGGAGGGCGCCTCCTACGGCCGGTGGCCGTGGAACCCGCCGCTGCCCCGGGAGGCGAAGGGCTTCCCGCAGAACTTCCTGTTCGTCGCCGCGAACGACCGACCTTTGTAGCATCGCGGTTGTGGTGACCAAGAACGCGCACTGCTCCTTCTGCGGTACGGCCTTCGCGCCCGGCCAGGCGTGGCCGCGCACCTGTTCCGGTTGCGGGAGCACCAGCTACCTCAACCCGCTGCCGGTCGCGGTGATGCTCCTGCCGGTCGACGACGGCGTGCTGGTGGTCCGGCGCGGGGTCGAGCCGCATCGGGGCGGGCTCGCGCTGCCCGGCGGCTTCATCGACATGAACGAGTCCTGGCAGCAGGCGGCCGTCCGGGAACTCCGCGAGGAGACGGGAATCGTCGTCGACGCGGACGCCGTACGCCTGCTCGACGTGAGCAGCGCTCCCGACGGGACCGTGCTGATCTTCGCGCTGGGGCCGCGTACCGGCGCGGCCGACCTCCCGCCGGTCGCGCCCACGGCGGAGACGACGGAGTGGCTGCTGCTCGACGGCCCCAGGGAACTGGCGTTCCCGCTGCACACCCGGGTCGTGGCGGAGTACTTCGCGTAGCACCCCCGAGACGCGGCGTAGCACCATGGAAGGAGAGGACACCCGACGTCCGGGGAGGCCGCCGCCATGGCCGCGACATCCGATCACCGGGTCCCGTCCCAGGACAGGGACTCCCGCTACCTGCCGATCGCCGAGCACGGCCTGATCGGCGACCTGCGCACCGTGGCCCTGGTCGGTACCGACGGCACCATCGACTGGTACTGCTGCCCGTCCTTCGACTCGCCCAGCGTCTTCGCCTCCATCCTGGACGCCGACCGGGGCGGCGCGTTCGAGCTGGCCGCCGCCGTACCCGCGAAGACCAAGCAGTTCTACTTCCCCGACACGAACGTGCTGATCACCCGCTTCTTCACCGGCGACGGCGTCGGCGAGATCCAGGACTTCATGCCGGTGACCGTCGACACCGGCGAGGCCGACCGGCACCGGCTGATCCGGCGGGTGCTGTGCGTACGCGGGGAGATCCCGTTCCGGGCGCGGGTGGCGCCGCGCTTCGGGTACGGGGCGCAGCCGCACGAGCTGTCCCGGCGCGACGGCCTGGTCGTCTTCTCCACGCCGGAGCTGACGCTCGCGCTGACCGCCACGGTGCCCGTCACGTGCGACGACCGCGACGCGCGCGCCGCGTTCACCCTCAAGGAGGGCGAGTCGGCGGTGTTCGCGCTGGACCGGGTCCACGGGGACGTGGCGCCGCGCTGCTGCCCGCACGGGGAGGCGGAGAAGGAGTTCGCCGCCACGGTCGGGTTCTGGCGGCGCTGGCTGTCGGCCTCCCGCTACCGCGGCCGGTGGCGGGAGATGGTGCACCGCTCGGCGCTGACGCTGAAGCTGCTCACGTACGCGCCCACCGGCGCGATCGTCGCCGCGCCGACGACGAGCCTGCCCGAGCAGCTCGGCGGCGAGCGCAACTGGGACTACCGCTACCTGTGGGTCCGCGACGCCGCCTTCGCCGTGTACGCGCTGCTCCGGCTCGGCTTCACCGGCGAGGCCGAGGCGTTCATGAACTTCCTCACCCGCCGCGTCTGCCGCCGAGAGAACGGCCCGTCCGGGCCGCTGCAGATCATGTACGGCATCGACGGCCGCGCCGAGCTGCCCGAACGCGAGCTGACCCACCTGGAGGGACACCAGGGCTCGGCCCCCGTCCGGGTCGGCAACGCCGCTGCCGACCAGCTCCAGCTCGACATCTACGGCGCCCTCATCGACTCGATCTACCTGTACGACAAGTGGGGCAAGCCGATCTCCAGCGACCACTGGGACGACGTCTGCGCCCTGGTGGACTGGGTCTGCGCCCACTGGAACCAGCCCGACGAGGGCGTCTGGGAGACCCGCGGCGGGCGCAAGAACTTCCTGTACTCGCGGCTGATGTGCTGGGTGGCGATCGAACGGGCCATGCGCACGGCCCGCCGCCGCGGCCTGCCCGCCGACGTCCCGCGCTGGCGCGACACCCGCGACACGATCTACCGGGACCTCATGCGGCGCGGCTGGTCGCCCAAGCGGCAGGCGTTCGTCCAGCACCAGGACGACGACGTGCTGGACGCCGCGGTGCTGATGATGCCGCTGGTCAAGTTCATCGCACCCACGGACCCGAAGTGGCTGTCCACCCTCGACGCGCTGACGGCCGACCTGGTGTCGGACTCGCTGGTCTACCGCTACGACCCTGAGGCCAGCCCCGACGGGCTGCGGGGGGAGGAGGGCACGTTCTCCATCTGCTCGTTCTGGTACGTGGAGGCACTCGTGCGGGCGGGCCGCGTCGAGGAGGCGCGCCTGGCGTTCGAGAAGATGCTCACCTATGCCAACCACGTGGGTTTGTACGCGGAGGAGATCGGCCAGAACGGCGAACAGCAGGGCAACTTCCCGCAGGCATTCACCCACCTGGCGTTGATCAGCGCCGCCTTCAATCTGGACCGCGCCCTTGGGTGACCTATTCATGTAGACCGATAATGGTGATCAGGGGTGCGGAATAATCGAGACATCGTGCTAGAGCTCCAGGTTGTTACGCGTATTCGCCTTTTTCGTTAGGTGATCCTTTTCATATTGCCCGCGTGAGCTTCCCATCAAATGATCAACCCCGACAATCCGAACTCACCGTGATTGAGGGTGTTTGTGGAGAAGTTAGGAAGCTGGATCGTCTCCAGACGGAAATCCAGACGGAGACTGGCGGGCGCAACGGTGCTCACGGTGGCAGCATCGCTGTTGGCCGCAGTGCCCATCACTCAAGCGATCGCCGACCCCGATCCCGAGGCCGCGAAGACAGGACCCGCGACTCCTGCGGTGACCACCTTCCTCGGCAAGAAGATCCGGACGCGCCGCTTCGGGCGGCGGTAGCGGAGGCGAGGAAGCAGAACAAGGCGGTCGCGGTGGAGGACGCCTTCACCGAGACGTCCCGGACGTGGGCCTACCCTGACGGGCATCTCGCGACTGAGTCCTATGCGGGGCCGGCGCAACTGCGTCAAGGAGACGGCTCGTGGACGTGGATCGACACGTCCCTGGTCGAGCAGAACGGCGCTCTGCAGCCCAACCTGGCCAAGGGGAACGTACGCCTGTCGACCGGCGGGTCCGCGCCGTTCGCGTCCATGACCCTGGATCGGGAACGCTCCTTCGGGCTGTCCTGGCCCACCGACCTGCCGCGTCCGCAGATCAAGGGCAACGTGGCCACGTACGCGGGTGCCGCCGGACCGTCGGCGGACCTGGTCGTCACGGCGTTGCCCACCGGTTTCCGGCACGACATCGTGCTGCGTGAGCGGCCCACCGGCCCGGTGGAGTACCGCATCCCCGTGCAGGCCAAGGGACTGAAGCTCGGCAAGACCAAGTCGGGCGGGCTGTCGCTGACCGCGGGCAAGGGCAAGGAGGTGGCATCGGCGCCCGCTCCCCACATGTGGGACGCGGCGGCGGAGAAGCCGAGCGCCGGGAGTCCTGGCCGGCAGGCGAAGATCGACACCTCGGTGGAGGCGAAGGACGACGCGACCGTCCTCGTGCTCAAGCCGGACGCCGCATGGCTGGCCGACCCGGCCACCAAGTACCCCGTCACGGTGGATCCCACCACCACGCTGGGGGTGACGCAGGAGACCGGCATCATGTCGCCGAACGGCCAGGGTTCTCCTGCGATGGTCGGACGCTACTACGCCACTTCGGGGGACACGCTGCGGCGGTCGCTGATGGCGTTCGACACCGCCCCCATCCAGGGACGGCAGGTGGTCAAAGCCACCATGCAACTGCAACTGCGCGAGGACGTCGGCACCTGCTCGGAGTACCAGGGCATCGCGGCCCTGCGCATCACCAAGCAGTGGGTCGCCGACGACACCTACTGGAGCAACCAGCCGACCACCAGCGCCCAAGAACGTTCCACGATCGACCCCTGCTCCCTGCCCGGGACGAGCGGGTCGGTGTGGAGCTGGGACCTCAGTGCGATGACCCGCCTGTGGGCCACCGGCACCCCCAACTACGGGTTGATGCTCCAGCTGACCCAGGAGACCCCCGTCCCGAAGTACCTCGCGGAGGACTTCGCCTTCTGGGCACAGCTGTGGGGGCAGAACGTGCCCAAGCTGAGCGTGGACTGGGTCCTGCCCCCGGAGATCCCCACCGTCACGGCCGAGTCCATCGACTCGATGGTCGGCAACGACGCGATCGCTCGTAGCACCAACGTGAAGGTGACCTACAAGTCGAGCGTCCCGGAGGCCACGCCGCTGAACTACACGGTGACGGTCAACGACTCCACCATGCCCCCACCGGCCGTGGAACTGCCGGCCGGAGAGGCCGCCCTGTGGAAGCTGGACGAAGCCTCCGGCGCCACCGCGACGGACTCCTCCGGCAAGAACCTGCCCGCCACTCTCACCGGCGCCTACACCCGCACAACCGGGCAACTCGGCGGAGCCGTGAAGTTCAACGGCGGATACGCCGCCACCACCAAACCGGTCGTCAACACCAACCAGAGCTTCACCGCCACCGCCTGGGTGCGGCTGGACGACAGCGTCGCTGACCAGACCGTCATGTCCCAGATGGGCGTCAACCAGCCCGGCTTCGCGCTGTCCTATCAAACCTCCGACGCGCCGGAGTTCGACCAACGGTGGGACCTGTCCATGATCACGAAGGACGATCCCGACCGCATCCAGGAGGCGGCAGTCCAGTCCAAGGAACTCGCCAAGATCGGCGAGTGGACGCACCTGGCCGCCCAGTACGACAAGACGGCAGGCAAGATCCGCCTGTACGTAGACGGTGTGCTGACCTCGGAGCGGGACTACACGGTCACCTGGAACGCCCAGGGCGCCTTCTAGATCGGACGTGGCCGCGTCCTGGCGGGAACCTCAAGGGATCGGTCGACGACGCCCACATCTACCAGCGCGCCCTCACCGCCAACGAGATCCGCGCCCTGGTCGGCGTCCCCGGCACCACCACCCACAACAACATCCCCTCCGGCCAGGCCCTGGACAAGGTCTTCACCCTCGACAACCCGGCCAGCTTCAAGTTCGTCGTCAAGGCGTGCCGCGCCGGCCTGACCCCGCCCTCGTGCAACGAGAGCCCGGCCTACCGCATCACCTCCGACGCCCCGACGCTGCCGACCGACACCGAGACGGGCATGGCTGACCCGACACAGCCCATCCTGTCGGGCATGGTGAACCGGCCGTCGGGAGGTCCGGTCCTGGCCAAGTACTACCTGTACGACAACACCGGCGCGCCGGTCGGATCGGCACCGCTGGGCACTCGCACGGTCGACGGCGGTGAACGCGCGTCGTTCCAGATCCCCGCCAACACCGTCCGGGCCGGCACCACGTACAAGTGGCAGATGGTCGCCTGCGCCACCGCGCAGAACCCCGATCCAGGCCCCGACCCCAACCCGAACCCCACGCCTACTCCGACCCCAACCCCCACCCCAACGCCGACTCCAACCCCAACGCCCACGCCCAAACCGACCCCGAACGGCCTGGTCGCGGCCTACGGCATGAATGACGGCACAGGGACGCAGGTACGAGACACAGCGGGCACCAACAACGGCAACACGACCGGCACCACGTGGGTGAACGGCAAGTACGGCAAGGCCCTGTCGTTCAACGGCACAGACGGCATGGTCACCATCAACCACGCCGCGGCACTGAAGATGACCAACGGGCTCACGCTGTCGGCCTGGGTCAACCCCTCCGCCCTCGACGGCTGGAGAAGCGTCATCGCCAAGGACTTCCCCACGGCGGACGACCTCTCCTACGGCCTCTACGCCTCCAACGGGCTGACGCCGGCCGGCGCGCTGACCACCGGGGACGGCCCCGCGCAGCTGTCGGGGACCAACTCTCTCCAGCTCAACACCTGGACCCACCTCGCCGTCACCTACGACGGCACGACCGCCCGGCTCTACCGAAATGGCACCGAGATCGGTTCCCGCGTCTACGGTGATTCCATCGCCGACGACGGTGGCGCTCTCCGCATCGGCGGCAACGGCATCTACGGCGAGTACTTCAAGGGCCTCATCGACGAAGTCCGCATCTACAACCGCGCCCAGACCGCCGCCGAAATCACCACCGACATGAATACCGCGCTGGGCGGAGCGGCCCCCTCTCGAGGCGCCGCGCAGCCGGCCGCAGCAAGGGTTGCCACCTCCTCGGTTCCCTCTGGCACGGAGGTCTGCACCTCCAAGACCGCTCCGGTCTCCTTCACCACCCCGGGTACGCCTCCACCGCCACCGGCGGAGAACATCCGGCATCTGACACTGGGCAAGGACAGCTTCGTCATCAAGACCGCCAAAACCGACCCGACCGCCTGCGATGGCTCACCGTGCACTGTCACCGACGACACTGTCATGCGCATCGGCGGAACCGGCGTCGACAAGACGGCTGCCGTGATAGGGATCAAACTCGACGAACTGCCGGACGGTGCCGGCGTGTCGGAAGGGCTCCTCAAGCTCGGCACGGCAGTGTGCCCGGCAGGCGCCTGCCCGAACGACGCGGCCATCACAGCGACCCCGCTGAAGAGCCCCGTCACCAGCGAGTCCAAGGGCTCCACTCTGGCGGCCGAGGCCGATTCCAACCTGAAGCCCGCCACGCTGTCGCTGCCGACCCCGCAGGGTGACATCGGCGACGGCGCCTTCTCCTGGCTCCTGCTCACTTCAAACAAGAATGAGACGATCACCTTCGGTGAGGCAGGTGCGGCCGAGCAGCCCTCACTGGCCATCACCTACCTGCCGGCCGGGCCGCCGAGCAAGGTGCTCAACCTCACAGCCTCCGGCGGCGACGCCAGTGCGCTGGCCAGTTGGGGGCTGCCGACGTCCAATGGCAGCATGGCCATGCTTGACGGCTACGACGTCGAGGTGGCCGACAGCGGCGGCAGCACCGTCAAGACCCTGCAGGTGAGCGAGCCCTACGCGGCCATCAGCGGTCTTGCCAACGGTCAGACCTTCACCATCAAGGTCAGAGCCAAGACTGTCTTCGGTGCCAGCGAATGGCAGAGCACCACCGCGACGACCAAGGCGGTACCGCCACCGCCCCAGCCGGGCACCACCTGTGTGCCCTTTCTGGACACACCGCCCTCCGCCAAGAGCGCCGCCGCCTCTGAATCGGGCGCTCAGGACTACCTCGACCGCATCAAGGCCTACTACCGGGCACAGGACGCCGTGCTCGAAGGCCGCGCCACCACCATCTGGGATGCCCCGGGCGTGAGCGCGAGCACGCCCAGCACAGCCAAGCTGTCACTGCTGAACACGGCTCTGCTGCAGACGCGGGACACCCTGACCTCGAATGGGACGACCAGATCCGGCTCCACCGTCCAACTGGCCAGTCCGGTGGTGCAGTCCATGCCCGACGGCAGTGTTCGCGTCACCGTCGAGGTCGCTCGCAGGTGGACCGAGACCACAGCATCGGCCCCGGCATCGGGACAGTCACGCGCTGCAGCCGGGCCGGCGGGCACTGTCGAACCCAGCGAGGCGACGATCTCGATCCATGTGTTCGACCGGTGCGGAAACATGACCACCATCGAGGTCCCGATCGAGGTCAACGAGGACTCCAGCGATCACGCCGACATTCCTACCGGCAGTGGCGGTGGAAGCGCCGGGGGCAACGAGCCAGTCGTCGTTCCCTGCGGCAAGCAGGTGGACAAGCGGATCATCGCCTGCGAGGTTCGCGACCGCCTGGGCTCGAAGGGATGGATCGTCCGCTCCTTCTTCAAGTCGCACTGGCCAGCCGACACCGATGAGGGAAACACTGGCAGGTACCAGCGCTGGATGCTGGACTCCTACGAAAACATCTCGATCCTGCAGCCCACCTGGAGCTTCTGGGGCTACAGCACCTTGTTCGGCAAGACGCTGGTCAAGAACTTCAAGCTGAATCAGACCGGCGGAGCCTGCTTCATCAGTAAGTACGTCAAGACCTCAACCTCGGTGGGTACCTCGGTCGATCCCGCCTCGGTAGGGGTGAACTGGGGGTTCTCTGTCTCCAAAGACGCCGGCGAGA
The DNA here is from genome assembly GCF_040654455.1 of Nonomuraea sp. NPDC050691. Taxonomy (NCBI): domain Bacteria; kingdom Bacillati; phylum Actinomycetota; class Actinomycetes; order Streptosporangiales; family Streptosporangiaceae; genus Nonomuraea; species Nonomuraea sp. NPDC050691. Next base: position 19,850 of record NZ_JBFAIA010000032.1, on the reverse strand, counting down.
AGTGTTCGGCCTACCACGGGGCACCAGAGACGACATCGCGGCACAAGGTGATTCTTCCGCAGGCTCTTATCGAGTCGGAGTGCCACGTGGGCAGTGGCGACGACTGCTGGGTGGTGCGCTACAAGCACCACCTGCACACGCAGTACTCCTTCGACTTCAAATACACGACCGACAACGGCATGGGGCACCCCGTGGAGCAGAGGTACTCCACGACGCCGGTCGTGCATGACCTGTGGTGCAAGGTCGACCGGAACTATGGAAACCTGTTCCCGGTCAACTGGAACAGTGTCCGTTATGACGGCGTCGGCTGCCAAGCGCGTTCCACGCTCGGCAAGAAGAAGCCGCTCTGACAAGAACTAGCACGAAGCGAGGGCCGGTCTCGTGTTGGCCGGTCCTCGCCTACCTTTCAGAAGGAGATAAGCCTTGCCGTGGCTCAAGCGCCGTCACAGCCTGGTCCTAGCCATTGCCCTGGTGGCCACAACAGTCCTTGCGCTGGGCGTGGGCTGGATGCGTTCCCCGTTGGCCGGCGTCTCCAGCGAACGAGCCGCCTTCGTCCTGGCCAATGGCCTGGCCGCAACCCATCCCGACTACCGCATACGGATCGACGACGCCTCCGAGGCGCGTAAGAGTCTGCAGAACGTGAGCGTTCCCGTCCTGCTGGAGCCCCGGGCCGCCTACCCCCTACTTCGCGGACAGGAGGCGACGCGACGGGAGAACATAGAGTTTCTAAGGTCCGGAGAGGTGACTCAGCCGCTCCTGAGGCCGTGGAGGCTCACGGGAGCCATTCACGAGCCCGTTTCGAGTCCCTTTTTGCGCGACGATGCTGATTTCCTCAGCTTGAGCGATCCGCAGCACCAGCTCCGGGCGCTGATCGTCGGCTGGCTTTCCGAGCCGATGACCGAAGAGGCGGTGGATCTGTGGCTGCCCAAGGGAATCGACGTCGCCATCTTCACCGAACGGGGAAGTGTTGGCGCACCGGTTTCCTGGGACACGCATTTCTGTCGAGACAGAAACCTTCCCTGCCCGCCGGATGAGCTTCTGGGCGCTTCCGAAGGCTTCCGGCGCTGGGTTGCCGCCCTTCGCGATGAAGATTCTCCGCTTCTCACAAAACTGGGTCTTGACCTGACCGATCTTCGTAACCGCGCAAAGAACGGCATGATGTACGGATTTATCGCGTCCGCGGAGCTGGAAGAAATCAAAAACCTGTCACACAAGGGCCAGGTCCGATCGATCCAGATCATTTCTGCCGGACTGGCCGACGCCCGCGATTGACGCGGCTCGACGTTCAAGCGTTCCCTCACCTTCGTTGCGGTAGGTGTGTAGTACTCCAGCCGCACTTCGGGATCTGCGCTGGTCGAAGTCCCGGACGTGAGAGCCAGGTCGTGAGGTCTGATTCGCAAATAGAGTGGCTCAACGTGGTTCCCCAGTCGGCACCGGCTGGCAACGTGCGCGTGACCGCCTTGGTCAGGCGCACCTGGAAGGAGACTTCTTCGTCCGCCGCGCCTTCGGCCGCTTCGGAGCCGGGCCAGATTGAGGGAATCGAGCCGACTCTCAGCATCCTCGTCCTCGGTTGCGAAGGTCGATGATCCGGACAGCGGGTGCGGAGGCCGGCTGGCGGTTGCAGCATCAGGATCCGCAGTCGAAGCTCCTGGATGCGGGGAGACGGGTAAGGGGTATGCGTCCGAGGGCGCCTTCGAGGGCGCGGCGGAGGCAAGCCTCTGGAATACGAGGTCATCGACAATGCCTCCATGTTCTGCACGATCCGGGAATCGCTGGGGGCCAAGGGCTGGTACTGGGAGACCTCTGTACAGGCCAAGTGGAAGGGAAGCCGAGAAATCTCTACCACGGATCAGGACGAGGTCTGGCAGCTCGATGACGTCGCCACCCTGTCCAGTCTGATCTCGAAGAGTAAGAAGTACGGCATCACAGAGGACTCGACAGGTCAGATCAAGAAGAAGAGCGCGTTCGCCAAGGTCGTCACCGGCCGGAGCAAGGATCCAGAGGCGCCGAACCGATACACGAAGAACACGAAGAACACGACGGTCTTCATGGCGAGCCGTGCATGCTTCATGCATGACAAGTTCGGCGGGAGCCCGGAGATCGGAATCAGCGGCGGCTACGACGCTGGGCCTGTGATCACACATGTAGCACGAAAAGAGTAAAGACTGTAAGGGGACGGATGTCGGCAGGGGGATCGACCTCTAGGACAAGGAAATATTCATCAGCAGCGTGCCGCCGGTAAGAGCGCAATGCATCGAGAGCGGCGCGTCCATCTGCATGGTCACGGTACTCAAACGACATGACAGTCGACTTCACCTGGACAAAGAATGACGGCAGAGGAACCAAGGACTCTGCCCGTTGTCACTACGACACGTGGAGCCAGACATATTCTTCAGAATAAGTCGCGAGATAGATACCGATCTCTTCGGCAGGACCACGGAATGGGCGAGGCCGCTGGAGTGCAGGCTCGTCTCCACTGGGAAGAACAGATTCCCGAACCAGAAGCTTAAGCTCGAGCTACGGCTTCCAGGACCCCGGCGTTTCTCCCATAGCGCATGACGTCTGAGGAGCTTACAAGTGCCCGAACGAGGACCTCGGCGCAAACTGGCGATACTGTTCACGCTGACCCTTGTGGCTGCCTGCCTCTCTTGGATTCTATGGCCGGGGCCATGGAGGTGTGACAGCGACTTCGACCACACCAAGTTCGCGGTGATCGGATCGGTTAAGGTGACGAATCCTGCTTACAATATTCACGAAGTAGGGGATTACTCGCCCGGTGCCTGCCGTGCCGGCTTGAGTCTGGTGGATAAGAGCAGAAAGATGAGCTTCTCTCTCCAGCCTCTTGGATATGACGCGCGAAAGGCATGGCTCTACAAGAATGGGAGTGTGGAACTGGAGCTGGACGGCTCCCTGATCGGCCCCACGGTAGAGGAGACGTACCTTTCAAGCATCATCTCCAACCCTCTCACCTTTCATGAGACTCCGATCAAGACAGTGCAGAGACTGCTGAAGGAGCATCCTGATGCCCATTATGGGCTGGTGGTCGGCTTCAAAGAAGGCATTCCTTGGGACGCTTACGGAGAGCTGGTCGAAAGCAATGCCAACGATGGCCGGCTGGCCGCTGCGGATGTGGTGTTTTTCAGCCCTTTCGGGACCGAGTCGAATGCGGGAAATTTCCTGCGACACAACGTCAAGCCCATTGGATGGGATTGGAGCGATGAAGTCAGAGAACTGATGGGGGCGGGCGGTGAGATCGAAGGTGACCAGCTCGAAGAGTTCCGTTATTGGGTGTCCCGACTCGAGCCGGACGATGATCACCTGCTTCGCAAATTCCGACTCGGTCTCTCTGAGCTGAAACGGTGGTCACAGCAAGGATTTGTTTACGGCTACATCTCCGAAGCGCCAGGTAAGGTCCATGTGAAGATGCTTGACAGCCGCCATGTCGACTGGGCTCGCATCGTCAACCGTGATTTGCCGACCAAAATCAACTAAAGCGAACCGAGCGATATTCGCGCGTCGATACCGCCGGACGGGCCGATTCCGTACCTGGCCATCGGATGCGCCTTCGCGCTCCTGGCAGCGGGCCTTCTCGTCAGGCCCGGTGACGAGCTCAGCGACGAGAGGGCCGATCTCGTCCTCAAGAACGCCCTGGCCGTCGCCAATCCCGACTACGAGATCGCCTTCGACCGGGAGAGTGGGACGTGGAGGAAGACCGATCAGGGCGAGAGCTGTCCATGGCCTTCTCGGAGCAGGGGAGCGGGTCGGCATCATCTGCAATTGGGCGGTGCCCAACGGGACACAGGTCGGCCAGCTGACGAAGAACTGCGTCAGAAGCCTCTGACACACGCGACCCGGGACGGGGCAGCAGACCTGCGCCCCGCTCCGGGCCCATCACGGAAGGGCGTTGTGCTGAAAGTGCGCGGAACAGCGATAGCGGCGGGATTGTGCTGGGTGCTGCTGGCGGCGTGCGGTGGCGCGGACTCGATTCCCCGGTACACGGACATCGACCACTTCGGACATGTCGTGGCCAACGCCTTCCGCGCGTCCCACCCCGAGTACGTCGTGAACTCCGGAGACTATGCCTTCGGGCGGCGGCCGGACGAGATGGCCGTCGATCTGCACGCCTCGCCCAATGGGGAGTCGAGCGGCGCCGTCGCGGCGTTCGGCATCCGCCAGGACCGGGACTCGGGAGGTTTCTCCTACACCCTCGGCGGCGACCACAAGCCCGTCCCGCTGGAAGAGGCCGCCCGGCGGCTCGACACGCCAGAATCCCGCGATCTGTCGGCTGCGCTGCGTCGCGTCGGGCAAGGCGGCGGGCCGGCGAAACAGGATGTCGACGCCGCGTTACGGCGAGTGGGCCGCACCAAGGAGGTCACCGCAGTCGTGGAGTTGACGCGGCCTTTGACGGTGGACGAAATCCGTGGCCGTAGGCATCTGCCCGTGACCAACGGAGTGTTCTCCCCTGCTCTGGGGGGACGCCGGTTTACTGGGACAGCCGGGTCGGCTTGTTCTGCCACGCCTGCGGGGGCGACGGCGACGCCGTCACGCAAGATTTCCGCCATTGGGTCGACTCGCTCCTGCCGTCCGACGAACCGGTGCTTCAGCACTTCGGGCTGGGCCTTGCCCGGTTGAAGGACATAGCACGGGCTGGAAAAGTCCATGCCTACATCCAGCATGCGGAGAATCCCGTGCTTCTTCGCGAGCTCCTGCAGCAGGACTATGTCAGCACCATGTACCTCGTGAGGATCGCCAACCATTGCGCCGACGACGAACCCGATGAGTGCTCATGGGGCGGCGACGGGCGATTGTACGGTTGACGGGCGGAGTGCGTCGCTCGCTCATTCATCCATGAGGAGCGCATTCGGACGGCTGGGGACGGTTCATGCGCAAGGTCCATGCCAGGTGGACGTACCTGGCCGCCGGGTGCGCCTTCGTGGCCCTTTTGGTCGTTCTCCTCGTCAGGGTCTCGTTGTCCGGTGACGAGCTGAGCGACGAGAGGGCCCATCTCGTCCTCAGGAACGCCCTGGCCGTCGCCAATCCCGACTACGAGATCGCCTTCGACTGGGCGCGTGGATCGTGGAAAAGGACCGAGCGGGGGCGGGAGCTCTCCATGGCCTTCTCGGAGCAGGGGAGCGGGCCGGAGGCGCACACCACATGGACGGACGCGCTCGTCCTGAGTCACTCCGGCGATGTGCGCCTGCCGGTGATCCCCCGTTCACGAATGGCCGCCGCACTCGAAGAGTTCGGCGCCCCTGCGCGAGCCGGCGGCGCCGGCGAGTCCTCCGCCCTGCTGAAGGAGCTGCCCGACGGTCTTCAGGTGGAGGGTGTCGTGGAGCTTCGGGCACCGCTCGACCTCATGGCCTTGCGAGGACTCTGGACCACGAACATTGACGTGTTCCTGCTGTCCGGCGCACGCCCGCAGGGCAAGCCGCTCTCGTGGGACACCGGCGCCGTCTACTGCGGGTCGCGCGGTTTCGACACCTGCGCGGCTGGGACGACCGGCAGAGTCCCGGCCACCGAGCAGTTCCGCCGCTGGGTCTCCCTCCTCCGCGAGGACGACCGGCCCTATCTGGAGCGCGTCGGTCTGGAGCTGTCCGAGCTCCGTGCCGCGGCCGACGAGGCGAAGGTCCACGGGTGGGCCATGACCGCTTCCCCCGGCACCTTCCGGGCGCTCGCCCGTGACCCGCGGGTGCGGCGGGTCAGCGTCGTCTCCGTCACTCCCGAGGACGGCTGACCGGGCTGCCGATCGCCCGGCCGGCCGGTCAGCGGCGGTGGGAGTTGCGGCGGATGAAGCCGAACACCATGCCCACGATCCACAGCACGAACAGCACCTTCAGCACGCCCCACCCGCCGAAGATCGCCCCCAGGACGAGGAACACGCCCAGGATCGGCAGGAACGGCGGCGGGCCGTGGTGGCGGCGGCCTCCGCGGCGCATGTCGCGGTAGGCGCGGCGCGTCTCGCGGTGGGCGTCGTGGGTGTGCTCCATCTGCTGCCGGTGGGCGCGCATCGCGGCCTTCCAGTCGTCCATGCCGGGCGGGCCGGGCATGGACGGGCCGGGGTGGACGGCGGGGGAGCCGGGCAGGTCGGCCGTGATCTCCGCGAGGTCGCGGGAGGTCTTGGCGGCCAGCGTCCGGTCCAGGCGCTCGTCGAGTTCCTGGTGGTCGAGCCGGCCCTGCGCGAAGTGCTCGCGCAGGGCCTCCATCGTCCGCTCGCGTTCGGCGTCGCCGATGCGGAGATCCTTGGGGTCCATGGTGGGGGCCTCCCTCTCTCCGAGCCGGCTGTCCGTTGCGAAGCCGGTCATGCGGTCACTCCTCGCCCGGGTCGCCGTCGGCCAGGATCTGGTAGAGCTTGCGCCGGGTCTCAACAAGAGTCTTACGCGCTTCGCGGATCTGTGCGTCGCTTCCGGTCTGGAGAACTTGAACCATGGCGAACGCGGACTGGCGCGCGATGTCCCACAAGTCGGCGGCGTTGTCGTCGATGTCGGGACGCATCTCGTCCCACGGGGCGCGGATCTCGTCGCTGTGGGACTCGATGTACGCGCGGCCGGAGTCGGTGAGGCGGAAGGTCTTGCGGCCCTCGTTCTCCTCGGCCACGACCAGGCCCTCGTCGGTGAGCTGCTGGAGCGCCGGGTACACGGCGCCGGGGCTGGGCTTCCAGCCGCCCTCGCTGCGTTCGGCGATCTCCTGGATGATCTGGTAGCCGTTGCGCGGCTCCTCGGAGAGCAGCGCCAGGATCGCGGCGCGCACGTCGCCGCGCTTGGCCTTGCGGCCCCGGCCGCCCCAGCCGCGGTGGCCGAACGGGCCGCCGGGACCGAACGGGCCGCCCGGCCCCCAGGGGCCCCGGCCGAACTCGGGCGGGAACGGGCCGCCGCGCCGGCCTCGGTGCCTCTCCTCGTGCGGGCCGTGGTGATGGCGGCGGCGGCCCGACTCCTCCCACGCTCCTGCCGCGGCCCTCAGGGCCTGGACGGCTTCGCGGGCGGCTCGCTTGAACTCGCGCGCGTCGGGCCACTGCCCACCTGCTGCGGAGCTCGCATGTGACGTTGTCATGATATTTCCTCCTTGAGATACCTCGCGACTGTTCGCGATGCTTCAACGATATATCGGAAGAATGTCGTTCGCAACGCTGCGTCAGAGTGAGGCAGATCACGAAAAAGTCGCGAAATCCGGGAACAGGATCCGGAACGCCGTCGTTGTTCAGTGCGGACGAGGTCGTTCCGCGTCGGCAGGGCTGGGGGGTGCTGTCGCCGTGGAAACGGCCTCGTCTGCATGTCCGGACCTTGTGGCGGCGGCCGTCTGCCCGGCCCATGCCCTCACCACCGGCTCCGCGCCCCGGCCGCGTTCCCACCCGAAGAAGCCGCGTTCCCGTCCAAAGAAGGGGCGTTCCCGTCCAAAGAAGGGGTCACGGGAACGTTCCCCGGCGGCATGCTCACCTGTCCCCGCTTTGCCGTACAGTCCGGATCATGATGGGGCACACGCACGCGATGACCGGGGCCATCGCCTGGCTGGGACTCGCGCCGACACTCGCGGCGCTGCCGATGGTGACGGATTCGAGCCGGTTCATCGAGACCGGCATCATGGCCAACGCGCTGAACCCGGCCGAGTTCATCGCCGGGGCGATCATCTGCGCGGGCGCCGCCATGCTCCCCGACCTCGACCACCCCAGCGCGACGATCGCCCAGACCTTCGGCCCCGTCACCTGGGTGCTGAGCAAGGCGGTCTGCTGGGTGAGCGGCGGGCACCGCGGCGCCACCCACTCCCTCGTATTCGCGGTCGCGCTCGGGCTGGGCGCCCACTGGCTGGCGAACGCCTACCCGATCGGGCGCGACATCATGGTGGTCCTGCTCATCGGGCTCGCCTTACGCGCGATCGGCATCGGCATCCCCGGCAACAAGATGGGCTCGGCGCTCATCAACGTCGGGCTCACCGCCGGCCTGTACGCCGTCTTCCTCTCCCAGGGGGTGGGGTACGCCTGGCTCGGCATGGCCGTGGCCCTCGGCTGCCTGATCCACGTGCTCGGCGACTGCATGACCGAGCGCGGCTGCCCGGTGCTCTGGCCGATGTCGGTGAAGTTCGTCCTGCCGTGGAAGATCGGCATCAAGACCGGCAAGAAGTTCGAGCAGAAGATCCTCGCCCCCGTGCTGTCCATCGCCATCATCGGCCTGCTCTTCGTCCGCCTCGCGCCCGTGTGATCCGTCCCCTGCGGACACAGCGCACGGGCGGCCACGGGACGGTCGTCCCACGGCCGCCCGACGCTCATCTCGGCTCGTACTGCCATGCGCTCATCTCAGCGCGTAGGCGCGGTCGATCGTCTGGGTGGTCGAGCCGCCCGCCGTATCTGATTCATCTCGCCGTTGCCGGCGAACCTCAAGCTCGACTCGGCAACGGCGAGGTCGAGCTTGAAGGAGTAATACCGTACGGGTTGAACGGGTCTTCCGGGCTGTTCGCCTCAAGCCCGTAGACGAGGGGCTCGGCTTGGTAGACGGGGAAAACTCCTTGGTGCCGTACGCGTGACCAGCGAGATCTCGAGCCGGTGCGTGGCGGGACCGGTGTAGTAGGTCAGCTTCTCGGCCCTGAACGACCGGGCTTGCAGTTCCTCGCCGTCGATGGCGTCGACGGGCGGGGTCCGCGTCAGGCAGCGTGACTCACTGCCCAGCCCGCCGCGCCGCGTGAGGCGATGTTGCGGGCCGCGTTGACGTCGGCGTGCTCAGCGAAGCCGCACGACGTGCAGGTGAAGGTTTCCTGGTTGGGCCGGTTGTTTCTGTCTACGTGCCCGCAGTGCGAGCATTGCTGGGAGGTGTAGGCCGGGTCCACGTGGATGACGGCGACTCCAGCCCTGGCCGCCTTGTAGCCGATGAAGGCTCCCAGCTGGCGAAAACTCCACACGTGCAGGGTGACCCGCTGGGGTTTGCGAAGCCGTACCCGGTCGCGGATGCCCTGGAGGTCTTCCAGGGCGATGCCGCGCCCGGTGCGTTCTGCCTCGGTCACGATCTGCTTGGCGATGCGGTGGTTGACGTCCGCTGCGAAGCGGGCCTCCTTGCGACGGCGTCGTTTCAGCAGTCGCTTGGCCGACTTGGTGGCCTTGGCCTGCAGACGGCGGCGCAGCTCACGGTTGCGGTGGCGGACCGCGTTCAGGGCCTTGCCGCTGTGCCGGACCCCGGTGCTGGTGGTAGCGATGTTGGCGATCCCGAGATCCACTCCGCAGAAGCCGTCCGGCGCGTTGATCGGGACGTCCGGCACCTCGACGGTGGCGTGCAGGAACCACACGCCCTCACGCCACACCAGGTCGGACTCACCTTTGCGGTGCTTGGCCAGCAGCGCCAGCTGGTCGGCGGAGCCGGTGAAGGCGATGCCGCGCAGCCGTCCGTGAGTCGTCCAGATCGACACCGTCCGGTCCCCGTGCTGCCAGGACAGACACCGGTCATCGTACGGCTGGGCGGCCTGGGGGCGAAAGGAGATCGGTTTGCTCTCGACCTTGACTCGCCGCGCGGACCCGGGCTTGCCCAGGTTTCCGGCGGCCAGGCCGGCGTGCAGGGTGCGGTAGGCGTCGCACACCTTCTTGATCACGTGCTGGGCGGCCTGCGCGGCCATCCCGAAGACTGCTTTGACCTGCTCGTAGGTGTGCTTACGCAGGTCGAAGTTACGAAAACACCGCTGCTGGAAGGCGATGCGCGAAACAAGGTCGGCCGCCTTGTTCGCGCGCGCAGGGTGGCCTCCAGCGCCGCCGCTTGCTCCGGCGTCGGCAGGAGCTTCACCTGCACCACCAGCCTCATAACCGAACACGCTATCGGCTGGCGAATGCCGCTGAGGTGAGAAGAGAACCCCGGCAAGCAGCGAGGTCGCAGTGTGGTCGACAGGCTGCACGCCCATGTGGTCTTCACCTCCACGTATCGGCGGGTGTTCACCGACGGGATCCAGCTCCGCTACCAGGACATCATGATCGAGACGAGCGCAGCTTCGGCGCGTCGCTGGAGGAGTTCGGCGGCGAGCACGAGGTCGTGAACACCTGCTGGGCGACCGCGCGGGCCACGTTGGCCCGGCCGCCTCTCTGCTCGAACGAGTTGTGGCCGTTGTTGCGCTGGGCCCCAGAGCAGCGCGGCACGCAGTTCGGCGGCGTACCGGCCGGGTGGGAGATCAAGTCATCGGCCGTCCGGCCTGTCCTGTTTCCGCCACTCAGTTCGGCGGTGCTTGGGGTGGGTGCCGTTTAACTTGATGTCGAGATACTTTTCGGGATATCTTGATGTCGAGACACCGCTGCACCCGCCGGTTAGGGTCACCTAACGTGCTGATCAGTCCCGGGGTGCGGCAGGATTCAACTGGGAGCGAATCCGGCATAGCGCGCGGAATTCCGCGGGCAGGCAGCCGTGAGCGTCCCCACGATCACGCAACGGTCTATGGAGGAGGCGAATCACCGTGTCCGCGAACAGCTTCGGCAGCCGTGACACGCTACGCGTCGGCGACGCGTCGTACGAGATTTTCCGGCTGGACGCCGTCGAGGGCGCTGCCCGCCTCCCGTACAGCCTGAAGATCCTGCTGGAGAACCTCCTCCGCACCGAGGACGGCGCGAACATCACCGCCGACCACATCCGGGCGCTCGGAGAGTGGGACCCGAACGCGGCCCCCAGCGTGGAGATCCAGTTCACCCCCGGCCGCGTCATCATGCAGGACTTCACCGGCGTCCCCTGCGTCGTCGACCTGGCCACCATGCGCGAGGCCGTCCGCGACCTCGGCGGCGACCCGTCCCGCATCAACCCGCTGGCCCCCGCCGAGATGGTCATCGACCACTCGGTCATCGTCGACTACTTCGGCCACCCCGACGCCTTCCAGCGCAACGTCGAGCGCGAGTACGAGCGCAACCGCGAGCGCTACCAGTTCCTGCGCTGGGGCCAGACCGCCTTCGACGAGTTCAAGGTCGTCCCGCCCGGCACCGGCATCGTCCACCAGGTCAACATCGAGCACCTGGCGCGCGTGGTCATGACCCGCGACGGCAAGGCCTACCCCGACACCTGCGTCGGCACCGACTCCCACACCACGATGGAGAACGGCATCGGCGTCCTCGGCTGGGGCGTCGGCGGCATCGAGGCCGAGGCCGCGATGCTCGGCCAGCCGATCTCCATGCTGATCCCGCGCGTGGTCGGCTTCAAGCTGAGCGGCAAGCTCCCGGCCGGCGCCACCGCCACCGACCTGGTGCTCACCATCACCGAGATGCTGCGCAAGCACGGCGTGGTCGGCAAGTTCGTCGAGTTCTACGGCGAGGGCGTCACCTCCGTGCCGCTGGCCGACCGGGCCACGATCGGCAACATGAGCCCCGAGTTCGGCTCCACCTGCGCGATCTTCCCCATCGACGGCCAGACCGTCGACTACCTGCGCCTCACCGGCCGCTCCGAGGAGCAGATCGCGCTCGTCGAGGCGTACGCCAAGGCCCAGGGACTGTGGCTCGACCCGTCCGCGCCCGAGCCGGTCTTCTCCGAGTACCTGGAGCTCGACCTCGGCACGGTCGTCCCGTCCATCGCCGGCCCGAAGCGCCCGCAGGACCGCATCGTGCTGTCCGACGCGAAGAGGGCCTGGCGCGCGGCCGTCAAGGACTACGCGCCCAGCGTGCAGGGCCCCGCCGACGAGGCGTCCGACGAGTCGTTCCCGGCCTCCGACGCGCCGGCGATCAGCCACGACGGCGACGGCGACCAGCCGCACGCCGCCGCGCTGAACGGCGAGCGCCCGCACAAGAAGGTGCCGGTCACCCTGGCCGACGGCACGTCGTTCGAGATCGACCACGGCATCGTCGCCATCGCCGCGATCACCTCCTGCACCAACACCTCCAACCCGTACGTCATGCTGGGCGCGGCCCTGCTGGCCCGCAACGCGGTGGAGAAGGGCCTGACCCGCAAGCCGTGGGTCAAGACCTCCCTCGCGCCCGGCTCGCAGGTCGTCACCGGCTACTTCGAGCGCTCCGGCCTCCAGCCGTACCTCGACAAGATCGGCTTCAACCTCGTCGGCTACGGCTGCACCACCTGCATCGGCAACTCGGGCCCGCTGCCCGAGGAGATCTCCGAGGCGATCCAGGCCAACGACCTCGCGGTCACCGCGGTGCTGTCCGGCAACCGCAACTTCGAGGGCCGCATCAACCCCGACGTCAAGATGAACTACCTGGCCTCGCCGCCGCTCGTCGTGGCGTACGCGCTGGCCGGCACCATGGACATCGACCTCGACAACGAGCCGCTCGGCACGGGCGCCGACGGGCAGCCGGTGTTCCTGCGCGACATCTGGCCGTCGCCGGAGGAGATCTCGGCCGTGGTCAACTCCTCCATCGGCCGTGACATGTTCGAGCGCGACTACGCCGACGTGTTCAAGGGCGACGACCACTGGCGTTCGCTGCCGATCCCGACGGGCGACACGTTCGAGTGGGACCCGGACTCCACCTACGTCCGCAAGGCCCCGTACTTCGAGGGCATGCCGGAGAAGCCGGAGGCCGTCACCGACATCGCCGGCGCCCGGGTGCTGGTCAAGGTGGGCGACTCGGTCACGACCGACCACATCTCGCCGGCCGGCTCCATCAAGACCGGCACGCCGGCCGCGCAGTACCTCCAGGCCCACGGGGTCGAGGTCAAGGACTTCAACTCGTACGGCTCGCGGCGCGGCAACCACGAGGTGATGATCCGCGGCACGTTCGCCAACATCCGCCTGCGCAACCAGATCGCGCCGGGCACCGAGGGCGGCTACACCCGCGACTTCACCCAGGCCGACGGCCCGGTGTCGTTCATCTACGACGCCTCCGTCAACTACGCCGCCGCCGGCACGCCGCTCGTGGTGCTGGCCGGCAAGGAGTACGGCTCGGGTTCCTCGCGGGACTGGGCGGCCAAGGGCACGGCGCTGCTCGGCGTCCGCGCCGTGATCGCCGAGTCGTACGAGCGCATCCACCGCTCCAACCTCATCGGCATGGGCGTGCTGCCGCTGCAGTTCCCCGAGGGGGCCACGGCGGAGTCGCTCGGGCTGACGGGCGAGGAGACGTTCGACATCACCGGGGTGGAGGAGCTCAACAAGGGCGGCATCCCGCGCACCGTGCACGTCAAGGCCGGTGACGTGGAGTTCGACGCGGTCGTCCGCATCGACACGCCGGGCGAGGCCGACTACTACCGGCACGGCGGCATCATGCAGTACGTGCTGCGTTCGCTGCTCGCCAGGTAACACAGGTCGAGGACGCCGTCCCCGCGATCCGGGGGCGGCGTCCGCGCGTGTCCGATGTCAGATTCGGGTCATGGTGGATGCGTATCCGCCTCCGCCGGGGTAGACCCACTGGCCGGTGACGGTCGCGCCGTCGGCGCTGAACGTGCCCTCGTAGTAGGCGGGGCCGCCCTTCGCGCCACCCCAGATGGTCAGCTTGTCGCCGGTCAGCTCGTACACGTAGTCGAGCGTGTTGCCGGTCGAGTCGTAGAAGCGCGACATCACATCCGCCCCGGCGGGCTCGCCGAACGGGCGCAGGTTGCCGATCACTTCCAGGCCGGTGACAGGCCGGCCGAACTGGGTGAGTTCGACGTGCTGGAGCAGGAAGAAGCCGCCGGGCATCCACTCGTACCGCACGGTCCCCTCGGCGCCGCCGGTGACCGCCCAGGTGCCGACCAGACGGTCCAGGGCCTTCAGGTCTTCGCTCGGCCGGCAGGTCTCCGTCATCTCGGACATCTCATCCTCCTTGTGCGTCCTGGTGAGTGCTCGCCGGTACCTCGGAGCCCGCCGGCGAGCCTCGACATCAGCCGTATGTGATCCAGATCACATCGCGATCGTGTCGAGGGCTCAGGTCCGGCCCCGAGGTAGCGGCAGGAGCCCCACCCGTCAAGGAGGAAGTCATGGCCACCACCGCAGCCGGCACCCCGGCCACCGCCGCCGTTCCCGCCCCGCACCGCCCAGCCGGCCGCCTGCTGCTCGCCGGAGCCCTGGCCGGGCCGGTGTTCTTCGCCTCGGCGACCGTCCAGATGCTCACCCGCGAGGGCTTCGACATCACCCGCCATCCGATCAGCCAGCTCTCCACCGGCGACCTCGGCTGGATTCAGATCGCCGCGTTCGTGCTCGCCGGCCTGGGCGGCCTGGCATTGGCCGGCGGCATCAGGCGCACCGTCACCGAGGGGGTCGGCCGGCGGGCGCTGCCCGTCCTCGTCGGGATCTTCGGAGCCGGGATGATCGCGGCCGGCGTGTTCACCATGGATCCGGAGAACGGCTTTCCCGCCGGAACTCCCGACGGGCCGGCGGCGCGGATGTCCTGGCACGGCATCACGCACTCGGCCGCGGCCGCCGTCTCCTTCACCGCGCTGGCCATCGCCGCCGTCGTGCTGGCCGTCCGATGCGCCCGCCGCCGGGCCGTGCCGGTGGCCGTCGGCAGCGGCGCCGCCGCGCTCGTCCTGCTGCTGCCCATGTCGCCGGAGCACATGAGCATCCAGATCGCCCTCAACGGCCTGGTCGCCTTCACCTGGACGACCGTCCTGGCCCTGTCCCTGCGCCGCTCCGCCTGACCTCGCGTACGCTTCCCCGCACGTTCGACCAGAGGATGCCCTGTGAAGTACCTGCTGCTCAGCTACACCCCGGCCGCCGCCTGGGACGCCGCGACCGCTGACACCCCTTCCGAGGAGGCGCTGGCCGCGTTCGCCGCCTACCAGAAGTTCGAGCGGGAACTGATCGAGACAGGCGAGTTCGTCGGCAGCGAGGGTCTCGGACACCCGGCGGTCAGCACCACCGTCCGCAAGACCGCTGATGGCGTTGTGGCGACCGACGGGCCGTTCGCCGAGCTGAAGGAGGTTCTGGCCAGCTTCGCCGTGATCGACGTGGCGAGTCAGGAACGCGCCGTGGAGATCGTCTTGCGGATCGTCGAGGTGCTGGGTGAGCCGATCGAGATCCGGCCGATCATGGGCGAGGACTTCACCGCGTGACCGACCAGGCCGGGCGGTGCCCGGAGCGAGCGCGTGACCGGCAGCACAGTGGGAGAGACACAGTCAGTATGAACGCCGACATCGAGCATCTTCTGCGCGTCGAGGCGCCGCAGGTGCTGGGCGCGCTGGTGCGGCGCTTCGGCCGCTTCGAGGTCGCCGAGGACGCGGTGCAGGAGGCGCTGCTCGCCGCGAGCCGGGCCTGGCCGGCCGACGGCGTGCCGGAGAACCCGCGCAGCTGGCTGATCCGCGTCGGCTACCGGCGGATGGTCGACCTGCTCCGCGCCGATCAGGCCCGGCGTCGGCGCGAGCAGGAGGCCGGCGTCGCCGAGCTGGCCATGCAAGAACCGGCCCGCCGGCCGGGCCCCGCACAGGAGACCGACGACAGTCTCGCCCTGCTGCTGCTCTGCTGCCACCCCGCGCTGAGCGCCACCTCTCAGGTGACGCTCACGCTGCGGGCGGTGGGCGGCCTGACGACCGCCGAGATCGCGCACGCCTACGGGACGCCCGAGAACACCATGGGCACCCGGATCAGCCGTGCCAAGCAGCAACTGGCCCGCGCCGGCGCCCGCTTCACCCCGCCGACCGACACCGACCGCGACAGCCGGATGGCCGCCGTGATGCGGGTGCTCTACCTGATCTTCAACGAGGGCTACACCGCCTCCACCGGTGACCAGCTCGCCCGCGTCGATCTGACCGGCGAGGCCATCCGGCTGACCCGCATGCTCCACGAGTCGCTGCCCGGCGACGCCGAAGTCACCGGCCTGCTCGCGCTGATGCTGCTCACCGAGGCACGCCGTCCCGCCCGCACCGGCGGCCACGACGAGCTGGTGCCCCTGGACGAGCAGGACCGGGCGCTATGGAACTCCGACCTCATCCGCGAGGGCACCGAGCTGATCGACAGCGTCTGGAGCCGCCGCGAGGTCGGCCTCTACCAGCTGCAGGCGGCGATCGCGGCCGTGCACGCCGCGGCCGCCTCGCCGCGGCAGACCGACTGGCCCCAGATCGCGGCGCTCTACCTGTGGCTCGAACGGCTCAACCCCACCCCACCGGTACGGCTGAGCCGGGTGGTGGCGGTGACCAAGGCGTACGGGCCGACACGAGGGCTGGCCCTGCTCGACGATCTCAACCGCCGCTTCCAACTCGACCAGGACCCACTGATCCGGCAACGCGAACGCGCGGTGCGGGCGCATTTGCTGCAGATGACCGGTGACGCGGACGGCGCGGCAAGACTGTACCGCGAGGCGGCTTCCCTGACCGGCAACCAGGTCGAACAACGTTATCTGCTCGACCAGGCAGACCGCCTCGGCTGAGGACGCGGGCGCGGGGGGCGAAGGCAATGCCCCTTCCCGTGGAGGGCCTCCGGAGGCGATGGTGATTGACTCGTTCGCGTGACTTCTACGGCGTTAGTCCTCCTTGTCGGCTCCGTGGCGGTTTTCGTGGGCGCGATCGTCCAGGGGAGCGTGGGCTTCGGCCTCGGGCTGGTCGCCGCGCCCGTCCTCGCCCTGGTGGACCCCGGCGTGATGCCCGGCGCGATGCAGGTGGCGAACATGACGTTGCCGCTGCTGACCCTGGCCGCCGAGTGGCGCAGGGTGGACTGGCGCGGGCTCGGGTTCGCGGTCCTCGGCAGGCTGCCCGGCAGCGCCGTCGGCGCGGTGATCGTGGTCCACGTGTCGGTCCACGCGCTGGGGGTCCTGGTGGGCGTCATGGTGCTGGTGGCGGTGGTCCTCACGGCGAGCGCCCTGACCGTCCCCCGCAACGGCGCGACGATCGCCGGGGCCGGGTTCGTCTCGGGGGTCACGGGCACCGCCACCGGCATCGGCGGCCCGCCGATCGCCCTGGTCTACCAGCACGCCAAGGGGCCGCAGATCCGCGCGACCCTGGCCATGTTCTTCTTCCTGAGCGCCGCCCAGTCGCTGGTCATCCTGGCGGCGGTGGACCGGCTGCCGGCCCGGGCCCTGGTGACGGGCGGCGTGCTGCTGGTGCCGATGGCGCTCGGATTCGCGGTGTCGGGGCCGCTGCGGCGCCACCTCGACGGCGGCAAGGTCCGGACCGCGGTCCTGGCGGTGGCGGCCACGTCGGCGGTGGTGCTGATCGCCCAGAGCCTGGCCTTCTGATCCGCCGACCGGGAAAGCGCTTGCTCGGCACCGCAGGCCGGACCGCCGGGGGACGACGGGGCCGGGCCGTGTCGCGTGAGCGTTTCTGGATTGTTACCGGGAACAACAAACTGCCCCTCCGATGGGTCTTCCAAAGCGGCTGACGGCGGAATACGTTGCCGCAAACAACATTCATCCGGGCCCCTCCGGAAGAAAGGACCCTGCACATGCGCAAGGGGATCCTCAGCCTGACCGCCGCGGCCGCCGCGCTCGCCCTCGGTCTCACCGCTTGCGGGGGCGACGGCGGTCAGAGCACGACCGGCGCCTCGGCACCGAGTTCGCAGAAGGCCGCCGGCAAGGTCGGCGTCATCCTGCCCGACAGCAAGTCCTCGGCCCGCTGGGAGACAGCGGACCGCAAGTATCTGGAGGAGGCGTTCAAGGCCGCCGGGGTGCAGTACGACATCCAGAACGCCCAGAACGACAAGACCGCCTTCCAGACCATCGCCGACCAGATGATGACCAACGGCGCGACCGTGCTGATGATCGTCAACCTGGACAGCGGCACCGGCAAGACCGTGATCGACAAGGCCCGCTCGCAGGGCGTGGTCACCATCGACTACGACCGGCTCACCCTGGGCGGCGGCGCCGCCTACTACGTCAGCTTCGACAACACCAAGGTCGGCCAGCTTCAGGGCGAGGGCCTGGCCAAGTGCCTGACCGAGAAGAAGGCCGACAAGCCGATCGTGGCCTACCTCAACGGCTCGCCGACCGACAACAACGCCACCCTGTTCAAGGCCGGCTACGACGGCGTGCTCAAGCCCAAGTTCGACTCCGGCGAGTACGTCAAGGGCCCCGAGCAGTCCGTGCCCGACTGGGACAACACCCAGGCCGGGACGCTCTTCGAGCAGATGCTCACCACGCAGCCCAAGATCGCCGGTGTGCTCGCCGCCAACGACGGCCTCGGCAACGCCGCCATCACCGTGCTGAAGAAGAACAAGCTCAACGGCAAGGTGCCGGTCACCGGCCAGGACGCCACCGTCCAGGGCCTGCAGAACATCCTCGCGGGAGACCAGTGCATGACCGTCTACAAGGCGGTCAAGAAGGAGGCCGACGCCGCCGCCAAGCTCGCCGTCGCGCTGGCCAAGGGCGAGAAGCCCTCGGCGAGCGGCAGTGTCAAGGACCCCGAGTCCGGCAAGGACGTGCCGTCCGAGCTGATGGACCCGGTGTCCATCACGTTCGACTCCGTGAAGGACGTGGTCGCCGACGGCTACGTCACCAAGGAGGAGCTGTGCACGGGCGACTTCGCCGCCAAGTGCACCGAGGCAGGAATCCAGTAACGAAGCTCAGCCGGGGCGCGGACGGGCCATGCC